>UQNM01000130.1 GCA_900542395.1 uncultured Eubacteriales bacterium | reverse complement strand
GCGCGACGATGCGCAGGCTTTTATACGGCGTTGTGGAAAACGGCGGCGGCAAAAACGCGAAAACGAGCGGCTATGCCATCGGCGGAAAGACGGGGACGGCGCAGATTTACAAGAACGGAAAAATCGAATCGAACCTGCACATCGGCTCGTTCGTCGGGTTTGCCCCGGCGGAAAGCCCGAAGGTCGCGCTGCTGGTGACGGTCAACGAGGCGAAGGTCAAGCCGGATTTCGGCGGGACGACGGCCGCGCCGTTTGCCGCGCAGATTTTTGAGGAGATCCTGCCGCTGCTAGGCGTAGCTAAGACGGACGGCAGCGCGGAGGCCGAGCGCGTGACCATGCCGGATGTGACGGGGATGGACGTGCGCGACGCGAAGGCGATTCTGCGCGAGGCGGGCATCGACGCGGTGACGGACGGGGAAAGCCCCCGCGTGACCGGGCAGCTTCCGCCCGCCGGAACGACGGTGCAGGCGGGATTCTGCGCGATGCTCTACGTGACGGGCGAAACCGCGCCGCAGGCGCAGGATTATGCCCGCGTGCCGGATGTGCTCGGGCTGGACATGCGGGAGAGCGCGCAGGCGCTTCGGCTCGACGGATTTGAAATGAACGCGCAGGGCGACGGCCTTGCGGCCAGACAAAGCCCCATAGGCGGCAGCTACGCGCCGGAGGGGACGCAGGTGCTGGTGACGTTTGAAATGCCATAAAGCAGACAACAAATGGAGGAATGACGATGAACCTTGAACAACTGACGGCGGGCATGCCCGAGCTGGTCAAAATCACGGGGAACGCGCAGACGGAAATCAAAGCCCTGACGGCGGATTCGCGCGTCAAATGCGAAAGCGGCCTGTTCTTCTGCATCCGAGGCGGCCGCGTGGATGCGCACGATTTCGCGCCGCAGGCCGTCGCAGGCGGCTGCGTGGCGCTGGTGGTGGAGCGCGAGCTGGCCATCGACTGCCCGCAGGTGGTCGTGACCGACGTGCGCGCCGCGATGACGCGCATCGCCAGCGCGTTTAACGGCCACCCTGAGCGGCGGATGAAGCTCGTGGGCGTGACCGGCACGAAGGGCAAGACGACCACGACCTACCTGTTCAAGAGCATCGTTGAAAGCGCGGGCATGCGCTGCGGCATTATCGGCACGACGGGCTGCATCGCGGGTCAGACGAAGCTGCCGAGCCACCTGACCACGCCGGACCCGATTGAAATGTTCGAAATTCTGCGCATCATGGCCGACGCGGGCGTGGAGGTCGTGTGCATGGAGGTTTCAGCCCACGCGCTGTATCTGCGCAAGCTGGTCGGCGTGGTGTTTGAGGCGGCGGCCTACACGAACCTCTCGCAGGATCACCTCGACTTCTTCAGCACGATGGACAACTATCTCGCGGCCAAGAAGCTGCTGTTTTCCGCCGGCATGGCGCGCAACGCCGCCGTCAACGTGGACGAGGAGACGGCGAAGGCCGTCTGCGACAGCCTCGACTGCCCGCTGCTGACCTACGGCATCAGCGGCAAGGCGGATCTGTTTGCCCGCGACATCGAAATCACGGAAACCGGCGTATCCTTTACGCTCAATCTGCGCAACCTGCATGCCGAGCGCGTCCATCTGCTGCTGACGGGCATGTTCAACGTGTACAACGCGCTGGCCGCAGCCGCCTGCGCCCTGATTCTGGGCGTGGAGCTGGACGCGATCAAGCGCGGGCTGGAGGCCGTGGTCAGCGTGCCCGGGCGCGTGGAGATGCTGCCGACGAAGACCCCGTACCGCATGATTCTGGATTACAGCCATTCGCCGGACGCGCTGGAGAACATTCTGAAAACCGTCCGCGAGTTCTGCCACGGGCGCATCATTCTGGTGTTCGGCTGCGGCGGCGACCGCGACAAGGGCAAGCGCCCGATGATGGGCGAAATCGCGGGCAAGCTGGCCGATTACGCGATTTTGACCAGCGACAACCCGCGTTTTGAAGACCCGATGGCGATTCTTGCGGCGATTGAGGCAGGAATTAAGCCCACCGGCGCGAAATATGAAGTGATT
>UQNM01000129.1 GCA_900542395.1 uncultured Eubacteriales bacterium | reverse complement strand
GGGGCGATGGAGCAAAGCCCCATATCCCAAAATGCTTAGATACTTGTTCCTTGAAATGTTCGGTTTAAGTCTGACAGCTCCGTTCATTGAAATAGGAGGCCATCCCTTTATGACCATTCTGCTTCTGGGCGACCTGACGGGTCGCAGCCGCGTCGCCCTGCGCATGCTCACGGGCGAGCTGGAAAACCGCGGCCACGAGGTTCTGGCGCTTCCGACGGCGCTGATTTCCAACACGCTCAATCTGGGCAGGGCGGCGATGGCGGATACGACCGATTATCTGCTCGAGGCGCTGGAAACGTGGGAGGCGATCGGCCTCTCGTATGATCTGCTCTACATCGGCTATGTGACCGGGCTGGCGCAGGCGGAAAAGCTCTGCCGGGTGGCGGATGCGGCGCGCGCGCGCGGCGTGCCCGTCGTGGTCGATCCGATTCTGGGGGATCACGGCAAGCGCTACAACAGCGTGAGCATGGAGCAGGCCGAGGCGATGGCGCGGCTCATCCGCCATGCCGATATCATCACGCCGAATTTGACGGAGGCCTGCCTGATGACGGGGCAGCCGTATGAAAACGCCGACGTCGATGCGCTGCTCGATGCGCTCGGCGGGGCGGAGACGAGCGTGCTGGTGACCAGCGCGGGCGATGCGGTGGCGGGGAAGGACGCGCGCACGGGCAGGCGCTTTCGCGTCCCGTTCCGGCGGATTCCCGGCGAGCACTGGGGCACGGGCGACCGCTTCTGCGCGCTGCTGCTGGATGCGCTGGCCAGCGGGCTTCCGCTCGAACAGGCGGCCAGGCGCGCCAGCGACGGGGTGTATGAAGCCCTTTTGAACGGCTGAGCGCCGGAAAAACGAAAAATCCCTCAAATCCTATTGACGAAGTATGATATGAGTGCTATACTGGGTGCATCGAGTGAGAACTGGAGGGACTGTGCATGATGATTTCAACCAAGGGGCGGTATGCTCTGCGCATCATGGTCGATGTGGCGCAGCACGACGGCGAAATGCCGGTGAGTGTGCGCGAAATCGCCCAGCGGCAGGATATATCCGGGAAATACATGGAGCAGATCATCAGCGTGCTGACCCGGAGCGGCCTTCTGCGCAGCATTCGCGGCGCGCAGGGCGGCTATCACCTGGCCAAGAGCCCCGAGCAGATCACCGTCGGCATGATCCTGCGCGCGACGGAGGGCGATCTCGCCCCGGCCGAGTGCGTTTCCGTGGATGGACACGCCTGTACGCGAAGCGGCGTCTGCCCGTCCCATGCCGTGTTTTCCAAGGTATACAGCGCCATCAACAGCGTTATTGACGGCGTGACCCTGTGCGATCTCATCCCGGAGGGCGAAAGCGTTCCGGCGGGGCACACGGGCGCATGCCTGTAACGCCCGATTTGACGCATGGAATGAATGACAATATAGATGGGAGAGAATTTTTCGTGATCTATATGGATAACGCCGCGACAACGCGGCTCAGCGGCAGGGCACTTGAGGCCATGATGCCGTATCTGACGGAGCAATATGCCAACCCGGCTGGTACATACAGCTTTACCCACGCCAGCAACGCGGCGATGGAGAAGGCGCGCAAGCAGGTCGCCGACGTGATCGGCGCGACGAGCGCAGAGATTTTCTTCACCAGCGGCGGCACGGAGAGCGACAACTGGGCGCTCAAGGGCACGATGCGCGCCAACGAGAAAAAGGGGCGTCACCTGATTATCTCGGCGATTGAGCATCACGCCATCCTGCACAGCGCCAAGGCGCTCGAACGCGAGGGCTTTGAGGTGACCGTTCTGCCGGTCGATGCGGATGGCGTCGTTGCGCCGGAAGCGGTCGAGGCCGCGATTCGCCCGGATACCGTGCTCGTCTCCATCATGGCGGCGAACAACGAAATCGGCACGATCGAGCCGCTGGAGGCCATCGGCGCGGTCTGCAAGCGCCACGGCGTGATCTTCCACACCGACGCGGTGCAGGCCTTCGGCCACATCCCGCTCAATGTCGAGCAGATGCATATCGATCTGCTTTCCGTCAGCGCGCATAAGTTCCATGGCCCGAAGGGCGTGGGTTTCCTCTACATCCGCAAGGGCGTGAAGCTCGTGCCGTTTATGGATGGCGGCGCGCAGGAGAAGAACCGCCGCGCGGGCACGAGCAACGTGCCGGGCATCGTGGGCATGGGCGAGGCGGCGCAGCTGGCCGCGGAGAACATGGAAACCGCGATGGCGAAGGTCGCCGCGGTGCGCGATCACCTGATCGCCCGCATCGAGGCGGAAATCCCCTACGCGAAGCTGAACGGCCATCGCACCAACCGCCTGCCGGGCAACGTCAACTTCTGCTTCCGCTTCATCGAGGGCGAGAGCATGCTGATGCTGCTCGATGCGCAGGGCATCTGTGCGTCCAGCGGTTCGGCCTG
>UQNM01000128.1 GCA_900542395.1 uncultured Eubacteriales bacterium | reverse complement strand
GCAAAAAATTCACTATTATCGTAAATATTTCTCATTGATAATTACCTCCACAACTTTCGATTTGCAGGTCTGTTCGGCTCCATATTATCATATGGCCGTATAAACTACAAAAACAGCCACAGCAGTGCAGACTGCTGTGGCTGTTCGCTGCCTTACGAACACCGACCATCGAGCGGGGAGCTTCTATTCCCGATTATCGGGGGATAGTCGATTTATCGGGAATTAGTCGATGTAGTTGACGGTCACGCTGGCGTCCACAGCCGGGTGATCCGCGATCTCCGCAGACACGGTGAGCGCGCCGGAGCGGATATCCTCGATGAGCTTGTTATACTCGTCCATCGTGAAGGTCTTGAAGCCCCAGGAAGCCTCGGCCGTCGGCAGACCCACATAGTCGCCCGCCTGCAGGTTCAGGGTTTCCACCTTGCCGCCGATGTCCGCCCAAGTGCCGTCGAAGAACTTGCCCAGCGCGGACACAGTCGCTTCCTTCAGGCCCTTCATGGCGGAGGTCACGAACGGGTTGTAGCCGTTCTCGGCGACGGCCTTTTCGCCGATGTAGTGCTGGTCAACGTCAACGCCGACCACATACGCCTTGCTCTTCAGCGCCGCTTCCACCGCGGAGGTGTAGATGCCGCCGCCGCAGGCGAAGACGATCTCGGTGCCGGTGGTGTACCAGCCTTCCATCTTGGCGGTGATGTTCGCGTCGCCGAAGAACTGGCCGCCGTAGGTGTAGTTGATCTCGATCGGGGTGCCCAGCTCAACAGCCGCCGCGTTCGCGCCCTGCACGAAGCCGTAGCCATAGCGCTGCACGGCCGGAACCGCCATGCCGCCCAGGAAGCCCAGCTTGGTGTAGCCGTCCTTCACGACCGCGTAACCGGCCAGATAGCCCGCCTGCTCCTCGCCGAACACGGCGCAGTACAGGTTCTGCTGCGCATCCACGCCGCCCAGATCGCCGGCGGACACGTCAACCGCGATGAAGCTGACGTCCGGGTACAGCTCCTGCGCCTGCGCGACGGTCTCGCCGAACAGGTAGCCCGGACAAACGACGACCTTCGCGCCCTCGGACACGGCCAGGTCGATGGAGTTCAGACGCTCGTCGGTGCTGTCAGCGCCCGGCTGATAGTACTGATAGGTCTTGCCGTTGGCCTCGGCATAGGCTTTAACGCCCTCCCAGCAGGCCTGGTTGAAGGATTCGTCGTCGATGGTGCCGACGTCGGTCACGAGCGCAATCTCGGCGGCCAGCGCGGCGGAGGTGGCCATCGCGAGCAGCGCGGCCAGAACGAGCAGTACGGAAAGGATCTTTTTCATGATACATTCCTCCTGAGTTGTTGGTTGGCGTTCCCGCATCGGGGAACGCTTTGTGTCAAGAATGATTATACCATCATCCGCCCTGTTTTGTAAACGGTGATTCACGCATTGCGCGCGTTTTTGTGCAGGCGGTCAGGAAATGTGGCGATAGCTGAATCCCTCGCCCAGCGCCTCGTGCACGTCGCAGACCGTGACGAACGCATGCGCGTCGCACTCGGAAACGATCTTTTTCAGGCGGGAGGCCTCCATCCGGGGGACGACGCACAGCAGCGCGCCGTTTTTGCGCCCCTCATAGGTGCCGGTCGCCTCCAGCCGGGTGCAGCCGCGATCCATCTCCGTGTGAATCCGGCGGACGATCTCCTCCTGATTCGGGCTGATGATGAGGAACTGCATCGCCGTGTTGAAGCCCTTGATGACGGAATCCATCGTCTTGGTCGAAACGAACAGCGCGATCAGCGCGAACAGACCGGCCTGCACGCCGAAGTTCAGCGCCGCGACGACGACGACGATTCCGTCGATGGTAAAGAGCACCATCGGCACGGTGAACATGCTCAGGTGCTCGTGGACGATCATCGCAGCCATGTCCGTGCCGCCCGTCGTCGCGCCCGCGCGCACCACCATGCCCAGCCCCGCGCCCATCGTCACGCCGCCGAAGATGGCGGCCAGCATCATGTTCCCCGCCAGATCAAACTCCGGCATCAGGTCGATGAACAGCGACAGCAGCATCATCGAGATGAACGAGCGAACCGCAAAGCGAACGCCGACGCGCCGCCAGCCGATGGCGAACAGCGGCACGTTAATCAGAAAGCTGAGCAGACCGACGTTCAGCCCCGTCACGCTGGAAAGCACCGTCGCGATGCCCGTCACGCCGCCCGGCGCGATGTCGTTGGCCACAAAAAACGCCGCGAACGCGAACGCCGTCAGCAGCGCGCCGACCGTCAGCAGCAGATAATCCCAAATCAGTTGCCTGCCTTCCAGCTTGAAATCCATCTTCATCCTCTTTTTCCTCCCGGCTTGTCCGCCGCTTCGGGCGTTTTTTCTCTGTTTCAGTAAATGCAATAATTGAGCAAAAAGCATATTGCTTAGACGGAAAATAACCTGATAAAAGGGCTCCCTCTTCGAGGGCGTGGAGCTTGCCGCCCGCTGTGCGGGAGGCAGGCAAGC
>UQNM01000127.1 GCA_900542395.1 uncultured Eubacteriales bacterium | reverse complement strand
GGAAACCTTCGGGCAAAAATACTTAGTTTTACTCTTGAAATATCGGTGTTGTTAGCTTGACAGCTCCCCTTGAAACGCCTTATGCTTTTACGCCTTGCCGTTGCAGCCCATGACGTTCACGATCTTATGGCGAACCATGTCGCGAAGCGCGATGCGCGCGGGCTTGAGATACTGGCGCGGGTCGAACTGATCGGGATGCTCCGCGAACTGCTTGCGGATCACGCCGGTCATCGCCAGGCGCAGATCGGAATCCACGTTGATCTTGCAGACGGCCATGGACGCGGCCTGACGCAGCATCTCCTCCGGCACGCCCTGCGCGCCCGGAATGTTGCCGCCGTACTGGTTAATCATCTGCACATACTCCGGCATGACGGAGGACGCGCCGTGGAGCACGATCGGGAAGCCCGGCAGCTTCTCGGAGACCTTCTCCAGAATGTCAAAGCGCAGGTGCGGCTCGCCCTTGAACTTGAACGCGCCGTGGCTTCCGATCTTGGCTTGTGCCGATGGCGATGGCCAGCGAATCCACGCCGGTCGCCTTCACGAATTCCTCCACCTCGTCGGGATCCGTGTAGAGCGCGTCGTCGTCGCCAACCTTCACGTCGTCCTCAACGCCGGCCAGACGGCCCAGCTCGCCCTCGACCACAACGCCATGATCGTGCGCGTACTCGACCACCTGACGGGTCAGCTTGATGTTCTCTTCCAGCGCCAGATGAGAGCCGTCGATCATAACGGAGGTGAAGCCGCCGTCGATGCAGGCCTTGCAGGTCTCAAAATCCGGGCCGTGATCCAGATGCAGCACGATCGGCAGATCCACGCCGCTCTCCTGCGCGTCCAGCAGCGCCGCCTCGACCAGCTTCACGAGATACACGTGCTTGGCATACGCGCGCGCGCCCTTGGAGACCTGGAGAATGACCGGCGCCTTCTCCATCGTGGCCGCCTCGGTGATGCCCTGAATGATTTCCATGTTGTTGACGTTGAACGCGCCGATGGCATAGTGGCCTTCATACGCCTTCTTAAACATCTCGGTAGAGGTAACAAGACCCATTGAGAATCACTCCTTCTATCATGCTGCCGCGTTTCCTTCGCGGCCTTTCGGATATCTTCCTTTGTTAGTATATCAACATTTTTGCGTTTTGAACAGCCCTTCAAACTGACTTTGTGCACTTTTTTCATGTTTCCGATGGGATTTCACGTCGGTTTTCGTCGGTTTTTCTCTGAACGTCTGATGTTTTCATTGACGTTCTCTCCCGTCCCCTGTTATACTATATCGGTTAAAAGATACATGTCGATTGCTTTCGGAGGAAAATATGGATCGTTTTGAATGGATTGCCACCGCCGCGTTCGGTCTGGAGGGGCTTGTCGCCCGCGAGCTTGCGCGCCTTGGCATTGAGGCGAAGGCCGAAAACGGCGGCGCGCGTTTTTTCGGCTCGTTTGAGGATGCTTTCCGCGCCAACCTGCATGCCCGCTGCGCGGATCGTATTCTGCTGGTCATGGGGCGCTTTGAGGCGCGCAGCTTCGAGGCGCTCTTTGAGGGCGTCCGCGCGCTCCCGTGGGAGGATTTTATCGGCGAACACACCCGCTTCCCGGTGAACGGCAAATGCGCCCGCAGCCAACTGATGAGCGTGCGGGATTGTCAGGCCATCACGAAAAAGGCGATTGTCGAGCGCCTGCGCGGCCGCTATCGCACGGATTGGTTCGTAGAGGATGCGGAAACCGTTTCCATCGACGTGGCGCTGCACGGCGACGTCGCCCAGCTCACCCTCGATGCGAGCGGCACGGCGCTCAACCGCCGAGGCTATCGCACCTGGAACGGCGAAGCGCCGCTGCGTGAAACCCTCGCCGCCGTGCTCGTCTCGCTCAGCCCATGGCGACCCGGCATGCCCCTGCATGATCCGATGTGCGGAACGGGCACGTTGATGATCGAAGCCGCCATGCGCATGGCGCACCGCGCGCCGGGGCTGACCCGCGAATTTGCCCTCGAATCGTGGCGCAACATGCCGGTGGAAGCGTTCCGCGACATTCGCGAACAGGCACGCGCGGAATTTGATCCGGCGCGCGTGGAGGGCATTTCCGGCGCGGATATCGACCCGGAGGCCGTCGAGCTGGCCAACCGCCATCTGAAGCAGGCCGGTCTGGCCGGGCGCGTCCGCTTTGAGGTCGCCGATATGCGCGATTGCAGGCGCGCAGAGCCGCAGGGCGCGTTCCTCTGCAATCCGCCCTACGGCGAGCGGCTGAGCGACCGCAGAGCCTGTGAAACGCTCTACCGCGACATGGGGCAGATGCTCCGCGCCAACCCCGGCTGGTCGCTCTCCGCGATCACGTCGCACCCCGGCTTTGAGCGCTGCTTCGGCCGCCGCGCCGATAAAAAGCGCCGCTTCTACAATGGCCGCCTCGAATGTGAATTTATGACCTTCGGCCTGCCCAAATCAAAACGATAAACGCGCTTGGCGCACTCTGAAAAACGAAAAGACGCTGTCAAACTCAAACCAAACATTTCAGGAATCAAAAACAAGGTATTTTTCTTTCGCAGATATGGGGCTTTGCCCCATCGCCCCACCAAAGGGCTTTCCGGTCGCCCT
>UQNM01000126.1 GCA_900542395.1 uncultured Eubacteriales bacterium | reverse complement strand
GACCTTCGGCGTTCCGCTTGCCTGCCTCCCGCACAGCGGGCGGCAAGCTCCACGCTCTCGAAGAGGGAGCTCTTTGATCTGGTTATTTTCCGTCTAGGCAATACGTCGTATCCCTATGCGAAGGGGCAGGCGGGCTCAGCCCGCTTATTTATCGGTGGATTCGAGCGCCGCGGCTTTGCGCGCGGACGGCGACGGGATGCGCTGAATCAGGCCGATGATCTGGCCGGAGAGGAGCACCGTCAGCAGCGAACAGGCGAGACGCTCCAGCGGCAGATACGACGCGGACAGCGCGAGGACGACCAAGTCGCTGCCCAGATAGATGCGCTCAATCGGCTGGTGAAGCACCTTGTGCAGCGCCATGGCCAGCGCGTCGTCGCCGCCGGGCGCGCCGCCCGCGCGAACGCTCAACCCCGCGCCGACGCCGACAAACAGCGCGCCGACGACCGCCGCGACCAGCGGCATTTGCGCCAGACCCGGCCAGAGCGGATCGAACCGCTCAAAAAACGCATAGAACGCGGAGAAGCCGCCGCCCGCGATGACGGAATAGAAGATGAACGAGCGCCCCAGCGTGCGCCAGCCGCCGATGTAGCAGGCCGCATTGAGCACAAGCCCCGAAATAGAGGGGGAAAGGCCGAACCAGTGGTGCAGCAGCAGCGTCATGCCCAGCACGCCGCCCTCCGTGACGTTGGAAAACGAATGAACATTGTACAGGCCGAAGGCGAGAATGGCGCTGCCCGCGAGCGCCAGAAAACATTTGCCCAGCGAAAAATACGGCCGAAACGAACGCAAAATAAAACTCCCTTTCAAAATATTGTGGCGAAAGTATTTATATTATAAGGAGTAACCGCGCCTTTGTCAAGCACGTGCGCCGGGCGGAAATCGAAAAAATGAGAAGAAAAGGAGAATGATAGTTTATATAACGCTGAGAGTGGAGTGTATAGACAAATATACGGATGAAAACAGATAGAAAATGGAGTGTATGTGGAGAATGGAAGAAGAATGGCGCGGCGTTGTGCTTTTGCGCGCGCTGTGGTACAATACACAGAGATCAAATGTGCAAAGGAGCGTTTTACGATGAATCCATATGAACAGCGCCGCCGCCGCGTGCTCGATCAGCTTCAATTCGGCGAGATGATGGTGCTTTACAGCGGCGAAAGCGTCGCAAGCTCGATGGACGAGGGCTTTGAATTTGAGGCGAACCATCATTTCTTCTATCTGACGGGTCTGCGCCGGGAAAACATGGCGCTCGTGCTGGCCAATACGCATCATCCGGCGCATATCATTCTGTTTATCGAAGAACCGATTCCCGATATGGAGCGCTGGACGGGTCGCCGCGTGACGATTGACGAGGCGAAGGCCGTCAGCGGCATTGACGATGTGCGCTATATCGACAGCGTGGAGAGCCTCATCAGCCGCTGCGTCGCGCGCGAAACAGTTGAGGCCGCGTATTTTGACTGCTATCGCAACGCCATGGGCGATACGGACAGCTACAACATGCAGAAGGCGAAGCGCTTTGCGCAGCAATACCCGACCATCGCGCTCAAGAACGCGCACACGATGCTGTCCGCCATGCGCATGGTGAAGGACGAGGCCGAGATCAAGACGCTTGAGCGCGCGATCGCGATCACGGATCAGGGCTTGCGCCGCGTGCTCGCGACGCTTGAGCCGGGGCGCATGGAATATCAGCAGCAGGCGGAGTTTGAGTATGAAATCCGCATGCGGGGCGCGGAGCGCGTCTCCTTCCCGACGATCGCGGGCAGCGGCATCAACGGCTGCATGCTGCATTACGGCACGAACCACTGCAAGCTGGAGGACGGTAAGCTGCTGCTGCTCGACCTCGGCGCGCGCGTGGAGGGCTACTGTGCCGACATCACCAGAACCTACCCGATTGGCGGCGCGTATTCGCCGCGCCAGAAGGAGATTTACGACATCGTGCTGCGCGCCAACCGGGCGGTGGCCGAGGCCGCGCGGCCGGGCGTGACCCTGCGCGAGCTGAACGACCTTTGCAAAAAGGTGCTGGCGGAGGGCATGATGGCCATCGGCAAAATCCAGTCGGCGGAGGAAATCGGCAGGTATTACATGCACGGCGTTTCCCACCATCTGGGGCTGGACACGCACGACTGCGCCGTTCACGAGGATCTGGGGCTGCGCGCGGGCATGGTCATCAGCGACGAGCCGGGGCTGTATATCGACGAGGAGGAAATTGGCATCCGCATCGAGGATGACCTGCTGATTACGGATGCGGGCTGCCGCGTGCTCTCCGAGGCGATTCCGCGCACGACGGAGGAAATCGAAGCGCTGATGGCGCGCTGACGTTCGGAGGAATGGGCATGAAGCTGAAAATTCAGGCCAGAGCGAAGATCAACTGGACGCTGGACGTGGTGGGCACGCTGCCCAACGGCTATCACGATCTGGATATGCTGATGCAGTCCGTCACGCTCTGCGACCAGATGACGATGGAGGAAGCGCCGCAGCTCTCCCTCTATGTGCGGGCGCAGGGGCGCGCGTTCGTTCCGGCGGACGGCAATAACCTCGTGCTGAAGGCGGCGGCGGCGCTGCAAGCCGCGACAGGCTGCACGCGCGGCGCGCGCATCACGCTCAAAAAATACATCCCCGTCGCGGCCGGTATGGGCGGCGGCAGCAGCGACGCGGCGGCGGCGCTCGTCGGGCTGAACCGCCTGTGGGGGTTGGGGCTCTCGGCGGACAGGCTGGAGGAAATCGGCCTGACCGTCGGCGCGGATGTGCCGTTCTGCGTGCGCGGCGGCTTGCAGCGGGCGCAGGGCGTGGGCGAAAGGCTGACGCCGCTGGAGATGAAAAAGCCGCTGTATCTGGTGGCGTTTCAGCCCTGCCGGGGGCTGTCCACCAAGGAGGTCTTCACTGCGCTGCACGAGGACGGCATCCGCGGCGAGGACAGGCCGGATAACGAGGCGGCGCAGCGCGCGCTGGCCGCGGGCGACGTTCGC
>UQNM01000125.1 GCA_900542395.1 uncultured Eubacteriales bacterium | reverse complement strand
AGAGCGAAAAAGATGGTGCGCGGATTAAGCCATTTTAACAAGAATTAGTATTACTGCATTTGCAGATACGCGGTGATGAAGCCGTCCAGCTCGCCGTCCATCACGGCGTCAACGTTGCTCGTCTCATACCCGGTGCGATGGTCCTTCACCAGCGAATACGGATGGAAGACGTAGGAGCGGATCTGGCTGCCCCATTCGATCTTCTTCATTTCGCCCTTGATGTCGGCCATCTTTTCCTCGCGCTCACGCTCACGCATTTCGACGAGCTTTGCGCGCAGCATGCGCATACAATTCTCGCGGTTGTGCACCTGATCGCGGCTCGTCTGGGAGGAGACGACGATGCCCGTCGGGAAGTGCGTCATGCGCACGGCGGAGCTGGTCTTGTTGACGTTCTGTCCGCCCGCACCGCTGGCATGGTAGGTGTCCACGCGGACGTCCTTCATGTCGATCTCGATCTCGTTGTCGTCGTCGTCGATGATCGGCGAAACATCCAGCGAGGAGAAGCTCGTCTGGCGGCGCGCGTTGGAGTCAAACGGGCTGATGCGCACCAGCCGGTGCACGCCCTTTTCACTGCGCAGGAAGCCATAGGCGTTTTCGCCGTCCACCTCGAAGGTCACGGACTTGAGCCCCGCCTCGTCGCCGTCGAGCATGTCGATGAGCTTGACGGTAAAGCCGTGGCGCTCGCAGTAACGGGTATACATGCGATAGAGCATGAGCGTCCAATCCTGCGCCTCGGTTCCGCCCGCGCCCGCGTGCAGCGAGAGATAACAGTTGTTGCTATCGTAGTCGCCGCGCAGCAGGCTTTCCAGCCGCAGCTCTTCGAGGTCGCTTTGCAGCTTTTTGATTTCGTCGCCCGCCTCGGCCAGCAGGTCGGTATCCTGCATTTCCTCGGCAAGCTCCATGGTCGCGTCCACATCGTCGGCGCGCTGGCAGAGCTTTTCGTAATGCTCCACCTTGTTTTCCGTGATGCGCACCTTCCGGCTGACCTCGGTCGAGCGCTTGAGGTCGTTCCAGAAATCCGGCTCGTTCATCGTCTCGTGCAGCTCGAGGAGCTGCTCCTTCAAGCCGGCGACGTTAAAGTGACTCACCTGCCTCAACAATGCTTTCGCGGATTTGTGCCATCTGCTGGCGATAGAGATCCAGTTCGATCACGTTGATTCACATCCTTTTATGCGTTGGTTTAGTTCAAAAGAATCATCAAGCAAAAAGCGGATTCTGCGTAAAACGCGGGCGCAATGCGCGCCCCTGCGGGGCTTTTGTCCCCGACGCGGGCAACGCGCCGCCTCAGCCGTTGTCCTTCCCGCAGCAGTTTTTATACTTCTTGCCGCTTCCGCAGGGGCAGGGATCGTTTCGGCCGACCTGCTTCTGTACGCGCTTCGGGCCGGAAGGGCCGCCCGCCGCCTTGGCCTGCTCGAGGTTGGTTTCCTTCGGCTCGGCGACTTCCTTGCGCTGCTGCGGAATGTTGATGCGTGCCTGATACATGCGGCGGACGGTGTCTTCGCGGATGAAGTGCACCATCTCGTCGAACATGTCGTAGCCTTCGATCTGGTATTCGGTGATGGGGTTCTTGTTGCCGTAGGCGCGCAGGCCGATGCCGTCGCGGAGCTGATCCATCGCGTCGATGTGATCCATCCAGCGGCGATCCACGCAGGAGAGCAGCACGACGCGCTCCAGCTCGCGCGGGTCGATGTGGATCAGCTCGAAGCCCTTCTCGCGCAGGGCGTAGAAATCGCGCGCCTCCTGCTTGAGCTTGGCGATCAGCTCTTCCTTATCGACCGTCTTGAAGGCTTCCTCATGCGCCTTGAAGAAGCCGATGCGGATGCACAGGCGCTCCAGGTACTGCGTCAGCCCCTCCATGTCCCAATCGGCGTATTCGTCGCCGTTGCCGCAATAGGTCGCGACGGCTTCCTCGATGAGCTTGTCCGCCATCTTGACGATGGTTTCGTGCATATCGCGCCCCTCGAGCACCTGCTTGCGCTGCTCGTAGATCTCCTTGCGCTGCTCGTTCATCACATCGTCATACTGCAGCACGTTCTTGCGGATTTCGTAGTTGCGCGCCTCGATGCGCTTCTGGGCGTTTTCAATCTGCCCGGTGAGCATCTTCGCCTCGATCGGCTCGTCCTCGGCCAGACCCATCTTTTCAATCAGGCCGCTGACGCGCTCGCTGCCGAACAGGCGCATCAGGTCATCCTGCATGGAGAGGAAGAACTGGGATGAGCCGGGGTCGCCCTGACGGCCCGCGCGGCCGCGGAGCTGGTTGTCGATGCGGCGGGATTCGTGGCGCTCCGTGCCGATGATATGCAGGCCGCCGACGGCGATCACGCGGTCGTGCTCGGCGTCCGTCTGCTTCTTGAAATCGGCATAGAGCTGCTTATAGATCACGCGCGCGGCGAGCACCTCTTCGCTGACGTTCTCGTTGAAGCCGGTGGCTTCGTCGATCACGTTGTCCTCGTATCCCTTCTGCTTCATCGCGCGGCGGGCGAGGAATTCCGGGTTGCCGCCCAGCAGGATGTCCGTGCCGCGGCCGGCCATGTTCGTGGCGATCGTCACCGCGCCGTAGTGACCGGCCTGCGCGACGATCTCCGCCTCGCGGGCGTGGTATTTCGCGTTCAGCACGACGTGCTCGATGCCGCGCATGCGCAGCATCTTGGAGAGCATTTCGCTGACCTCGACGGAAACCGTGCCGACCAGAATCGGCTGACCCGTCTTGTGACGGCGCTCGATCTCCTCGATCACCTGACTGAACTTGCCCTTCTGGGTGCGGTAGACCAGATCGTTCATGTCCTTGCGGATCATCGGGCGGTTGGTCGGAATCTGCACCACGTCGAGCTTGTAAATGCCCTTGAATTCTTCCTCCTCCGTCTTGGCCGTGCCGGTCATGCCGGAGAGCTTGCTGTACATGCGGAAATAATTCTGGAACGTGACGGTCGCCAGCGTCTTGCTCTCGCGCTGCACCTTCACGTGCTCCTTCGCCTCGATGGCCTGATGCAGACCGTCGCTGTAGCGGCGGCCGAGCATGAGGCGGC
>UQNM01000124.1 GCA_900542395.1 uncultured Eubacteriales bacterium | reverse complement strand
GCCCTTTGGAAACCTTCGGGCAAAAATTCTTAGTTTTTCTTGAAATATCGGTTTTGTTAGCTTGACAGCCCTTTTTCTTCAAAGCGGAGGAAAAACGATGGTTCATACGCGCGATTTACGGCACGAGCCCTGGCGCTACCGGCTTCGGGCGTTCGTCTCCAAACCGGCCAACCTGCTGCTTGTCTTCTTTCTGATCGTGCTGGTGCTGCTCAGCCTGATGCCGATGGCGACGATGCTGAGCAACATGTTCACCGTGCACGTCGGCACGGAAAAGAAGCTGCTGCGCCTGCCGGTCGGCTCCACCACGCTCCGGCATTTCCAAAAGCTCTTCGCCGGGGACGATTGGAGTCAGGTCAACTTCTGGCAGCCGCTCTGCAATTCGCTGATCGTCGCGCTCGGCTCGGGCATTCTGGGCATCGCGGTGGGCGGCACGGTCGCGTGGTTCATCACGCGATCCGACCTCAAGTGCAAAAAATTCATCTCGGCGGTCTTCGTCTTCCCCTACATGATGCCCGCGTGGACGCTCGCCCTGTTCTGGACAAACATGTTCCAAAACAGTCGGGTCGGCGGCGGCAACATCGGCATGGTGGAATCCATCTTCGGCGTATGCATGCCGGAGTGGTTTGTCTACGGCCTGTTCCCGATGATTATCGTCACAGGGCTGCATTATTCCCCGTTCGCGTACCTGCTCATCGGCGGCATCCTCAAAAACATGGACGCGACGCTCGAGGAGAGCGCGACGATCCTCAAGGCCAGCCGCGCAACGATCATCCGCCGCGTGACCATCCCGATCGTCATGCCCGCCATCCTCTCGACCTTCCTGCTGATCTTCTCCAGCGGCTTCAGCTCCTACACCGTGCCGGTGTTCCTCGGCTCGGCGGTCAAGTGCTACACGCTCTCCACCAAGATGCGCGCGCTGATTCAGGCGGGCTATCAGGGGCAGGGCTACATCATCGCGTTTGTCTCCATCCTGCTGGGCTGCCTGATTCTGGGCGTCAACCAGCGCTTCACCGGCAAGCGCAAATCCTTCACCACCGTCACCGGCAAGAGCGGTCAGGTTTCGCTGGTCAAGCTGCACAAGGCCAACTGGCCCATCAGTATTCTGCTGATCGTCTTCACGGCGTTCTTCGCCATCATGCCGCTGATCTCCTTCGCGCTGGAATCCGTCATCCGTCAGCCCGGCAATTACAGCCCGAGCAACATGACGCTCCACTTCTGGATCGGCACGGAGGATTCGGCCTATGAAACCGGCATGATCGCCGGCATCCTGCTCAACACGACGATGTGGAGCGCGCTGCTGCGTCAGGTGCTGCTGGCGCTGGTCGTCTCCGCGATTGTCGGCACCTGCGGCATGCTCATCGGCTACGCCTGCGTGCGCCGCCGCGGCAGCAGGCTCTCCCGCATCGTGGAAAGCCTCGCGTTCTTCCCGTATCTCATGCCCGCGATGGCGTTCGCAACCATTTACCTCGCCGTCGCCACATCCGCGAATTTCAAATTCCTCTACGGCACCTTCGGCGTGCTGGTGCTGGTGGCCTCCATCAAGTTCCTGCCGTTCGCTTCCCGCAGCGGCGTGAACAGCATGATGCAGATCGCCCCGGAAATCGAGGAAGCCGCCGTCATCTTCGGCGTGCCGTGGCGCACGCGCATGACTCGCATCCTCTTCCCGATTCAAAAGAGCAGCATCATCTCCGGCTATCTGCTGCCGGTGATTTCCGTGATGCGCGAGGTCGCGCTGTTCACCCTGCTGGTGCCCTACGCGCGCTACCTGCTGACCACGATGCTCTTCTCCTTCAACGAAACGGGCTACGCGCAATACGGCAGCGCCGTCACGCTGCTGATTATCCTGATTATCATTCTCATCAACTTTGTCACCAACAAGCTGACGGGCGCATCCTTTGACAAAGGCATCGGAGGCTGACATCATGCCGGAAATTATTTTGCAACACGTCACCAAGCGCTTTGACAAATTCGTCGCCGTGCAGGATCTGGATTTGCAGATTCAGGATCGCGGCTTCATCACCCTGCTCGGCCCCTCCGGCTGCGGCAAAACGACCACCCTGCGCATGATCGCCGGGCTTGAAACGCCAACCAGCGGCCGGATTCTGATCGACGGCGTGCCGGTTTTCGATTCCGAAAAGGGCATCAACCTGCCGCCGAACAAGCGCGACATCGGCTTTCTGTTCCAAAACTACGCGCTCTGGCCGCACATGACGGTGTATGAAAACATCGCCTTCGGTCTGGAGATGCTCAAGTGGGATAAGGCGCGCATCCGCAAGCGCGTGGACGAGCTGCTCGCCCTGCTCAAGATCGAGCAGTTTGAAAAGCGCTACCCCGCCGAACTTTCCGGCGGCCAGCAGCAGCGCGTCGCCATCGCCCGCACCCTCGCGCCCAGCCCGAAGGTGCTCTTCATGGATGAGCCGCTGAGCAATCTGGACGCGAAGCTGCGCCAGGAGATGCGCACCGAGCTCAAGCGCCTGCACTCGGATACCAACAGCACCTTCGTCTACGTCACGCACGACCAGCTTGAAGCCATGACGCTCTCCACCAAGGTCTGCCTGATGGACACGGGCGTTTTGCAGCAGTACGCGCCGCCGCTGGAGATCTACGGCCATCCGGCGAACCTGTTCGTCGCGGAATTTGTCGGCAACCCGACGATGAACTTCATCCCCGCGACGGTGAAGGCCGCCGACGGAAACCGCGCGTCGCTCTCCCTGCTGGGGTACGACGCGACCTTCACCGCTAAAGCGCCGCTGGGCGAATTGACGGGCAGCGCCGTTCTCGGCGTTCGGCCGGAATTTCTGCCGATTGTGCAGGGCGGGCCGCTGCGCGGCAAGACCTATTCCACCCTGCCCGCCGGCATGGAAACGACGGTCAAGCTCTCCTGCGGCGGCACGATGCTCACCAGCGTCGTCTTCGGCTGCGTGGATTACGCCGTGGATACCGAGCTGCCGCTGAACATCGTCGGCGACAACATCGCCCTGTTCGATCAGGCCAGCGGCCAGAGCGTCGGCTTCGGCAGCGTGACCTTCTGATTTTCGCGGCGCTCGCGGACGATTTTGCGCAATTTCCCATATGCACGAAAAAAATCCCCCGTTCGGTCGGAACACGTTCTGATATGTACCCCCAATACTGGACATCCGGTATTGGGGGTATTTTTATGCGAT
>UQNM01000123.1 GCA_900542395.1 uncultured Eubacteriales bacterium | reverse complement strand
ACGAGCACGGCTGGGACGACAACGGCGTGTTCAACTTCGAGGGCGGCTGCTACGCGAAGGTCATCAACCTCGATAAGGAATCCGAGCCGGACATCTACAACGCCATCAAGCGCGACGCG
Source organism: uncultured Eubacteriales bacterium (assembly GCA_900542395.1). Taxonomy (GTDB): domain Bacteria; phylum Bacillota; class Clostridia; order Christensenellales; family Aristaeellaceae; genus Ventricola. The sequence goes on along the minus strand of UQNM01000123.1, from coordinate 3,092 downwards.
CTGCTGGAGAACGTGACCCTCGACGAGAACGGCAAGATCGACTTCGCCGACAAGTCCGTGACCGAGAACACCCGCGTTTCCTACCCGATCAACCACATCCAGAACATCGTGCGCCCGGTCTCTTCCGCCCCGGCTGCGAAGAACGTGATCTTCCTGTCCGCGGATGCGTTCGGCGTGCTGCCGCCGGTTTCCGTGCTGACCCCGGAGCAGACCAAGTATTACTTCCTCTCCGGCTTCACCGCCAAGCTGGCCGGCACCGAGCGCGGCATCACCGAGCCGACCCCGACCTTCTCCGCCTGCTTCGGTCAGGCGTTCCTCGAGCTGCATCCGACGAAGTACGCCGAGGAGCTGGTCAAGAAAATGGAAAAGAGCGGCGCGAAGGCCTATCTGGTCAACACCGGCTGGAACGGCACCGGCAAGCGCATCTCCATCAAGGATACCCGCGGCATCATCGACGCGATCCTCGACGGCTCCATCCTCAAGGCGCCGACCAAGAAGATCCCGTACTTCGATTTCGAAGTGCCGACCGAGCTGCCGGGCGTCGATTCCAAGATCCTCGACCCGCGCGACACCTACGCCGATGCTTCCGAGTGGGAGAAGAAGGCGCAGGATCTGGCTTCCCGCTTCATCAAGAACTTCGCCAAGTACGAAGGCAACGAGGCCGGCAAGAAGCTGGTCGCGGCTGGCCCGAAGCTGTAAAAAACCGCATACCCACAGGGGGCGCTTCGTTCGGGGCGCTCCCTTTTTGCGCGACGACTGCTTGTTAATACTAATTCTTGTTAAAATGGCTTAATCCGCGCACCATCTTTTTCGCTCTGACTTTGCCTCGTTCCGTTCAACGTACCTCCAGTACGCCTCACTTCACTTGGCTTCGTCAGAACAAAAAATCTGATGCGCTCTGTTAAGCATTTTAACTGCGAATTAGTATAAAGCATAAAGAAAATAAAACGAAAAAAATTTTTTCAAAGCCCCTTGACACGGGGAAAAAAGAGATTATAATAAGGGCGTCGTTCGGGAACGGACGACAAAACACGACCCGCAAAAAGGTTCAACGTGCGACCTTACATGACTGGCAATGTTACCAGCGGTGCAAGGCTAATGATTGGAGGTCTGCATGATGAGCACTTATCTTCCTACCGTTTTCGGTGAAAACCTGATGGACGCTTTTGATGATTTCGACCTGTTCCGTGGCTTTGGCAATGTCGATCGCGCTTTGTACGGCAAGCACGCGCAGAACGTGATGAAGACGGATGTGAAAGAGACGGACGACGGCTACGAGGTGGACGTTGATCTGCCGGGCTTCAAGAAGGACGAGATTCATCTGGCGCTGGATCACGGTTATCTGACCATCTCCGCGGAGAAATCTATGGAGAAGGACAAGGAAAACGAAAAAGGCAAGATGCTCCGTCAGGAGCGCTATTCGGGCGTGATGCAGCGCAGCTTCTATATCGGCGATCATCTGACCGAGGAGGACGTCAAGGCCTCGTATGAGAGCGGCGTTCTCCACGTCAAATTCCCGAAGCAGGAGGCGCTGAAAGCCCCTGAGAAGAAGACCATTCTGATTGAGGGCTAATACTAATTCTTGTTAAAATGGCTTAATCCGCGCACCATCTTTTTCGCTCTGACTTTGCCTCGTTCCGTTCAACGTACCTCCAGTACGCCTCACTTCACTTGGCTTCGTCAGAACAAAAAATCTGATGCGCTCTGTTAAGCATTTTAACTGCGAATTAGTATAACGCAGCACCCTGTCGGCACACCCGACAGGGTGTTTTTTGCAGAAAAAAACGGCGAACCCGCCCGACTGGGCAGCGGTTCGCCGTTTTGGTATGCGCAGAATTATTTGAAAAATTCCGTTTCGGCCAGACCGGCAAACGGCTGACCATCCGCAAAGCGGCCGCCGAGGGCGAGCATGTATCGCCCGGCGTATTCGATGACGGCGGCGAGGCGCGATGCGTCAAACTCGGCGGCGTATGCGTCGCCGCCGATGCTTTGCAGCGTGCCGGGGATGAGCGGGGCGAAGGTCAGCTTCGTGTTGGTGTGCATCACGCCGAGCGTCATGGCGTTTTCCACAGGTGTGCGCTGCGTGTGGAAAACCGCGCGAACCCGTTCGCCCGCCTGCGGGCAGGCGGCGAGGCGCGTCGGCAGGGAGAGCCGCACGGCCGTAAAGTCGGCGCGGGCGTGCTCTTCGAGCGTTTGCAGCGCGGCGACCAGCGCGCTTTCATCCGCCTGCTCGGCCAGCGCGTGCGCCTCGGCTTCCCGGCCGTCGCGCAGCAGTGCGGCCAGCTTTTCGCAGAGCAGCGCGTCGCTTTGCAGCCCCTGATCGAGCATCCGGCGAAGCAGCGCGCGCAGGTCGTCCGTCACGGCGCTAAAGAGCATCTCCGCCTGCGTTTCAAACGCGCGCATGCGCCACCACGGCGTATCCCGCCAGCAGCTCGCGCCGTCCTCCGGGCAGAGGTGCGCGTCCATCCGCGCGCCCGCGTCCGCCATCGGGTCAAGCGCCTTCGGCTGGGCGAGGAGCGGGTGCAGCGCGATATAGGGGAGCTGGCACGGGCGGCCAAAGCTGCTCATCACGGTGGTCAATTCCGGCTTGTCGCGGAGGATGAACAGGTCGCTCTCCAGCGTCGTGCCGGTGCAGATATAGCGAATGGAGGATGCATCGTGCGGGGAGAGGCCGGGGCCGAAGTGCGCGCAGCAGTCGCGCGTTCCCTCGTAATGCGAGCTGAGGATATCGGCCATCATCTGCGCGGTGACGGGGCGGTTCGCCCGGACGCAGAAGGGCATGCCCTCCTTCTCGACGCTCCACGGGCGATCCAGCGCGATGCGCAGGCCGTTTTTCTGGCGCATGACGTTGCGCGGACCGAAGAACTCGTCCTCCGCCTGATACGCCCTGGCGAAATCGAAATCGGAAAAATCACCGTTTTTCGCGGGCGTGTACCAGCCGCGGGCGATGGCGTAGGTCACCACGTCCGCGGGGTAGAACTGCTCGGGGTAATCGGTCAGCCCGTGCAGGTTGAAGTGGTTGGGCATGACGGCGATGGCGTCGTCCGGCACGCGCGCGCCCATGTAGTGGCGGCCGCGCGCCAACTGGAACA
>UQNM01000122.1 GCA_900542395.1 uncultured Eubacteriales bacterium | reverse complement strand
TGGAAAAGAACGGCTTCGTCTGCGATATGGAGACGGCCAAATACAAGGGCGAGCGGATGACCGCGGTCTATCTCAAGGACGAGATCGGTGGCTTTGCGGTACATCTGCTGCAGAAGTAAGGAGGGGCAATGATGAAAGTTCTGACATTCGGCGAGATCATGCTCCGCCTGAAAGCACCGGGAATGACGCGGCTGCTGACCGATCACTATCTGGAAGCTACCTTCGGCGGCGGCGAGGCCAACGTGGCCGTGTCGCTCGCGAACTACGGCATGGACGTCGGCTTTCTGACGGTCCTGCCCGATAACCCCATCACAGACGCCTGCGTGCGCGAGCTGCGCGGCTTTGGCGTTGACACCTCCCGCATCGTGACCGGCAACGGCCGCTTCGGCGTGTACTACGTCGAGGGCGGCGCGAACCAGCTGCCGAGCCGCGTGGTCTATGACCGCGCCTGGTCGGCCATCGCGATGGCCAAGCCCGGCGACATCGACTGGGACAAGGCATTTGCGGGCGTCGAGTGGTTCCACATCACGGGCATCACCCCGGCCATCAGCGAGTCCGCGATGGAACTCAGCCTGGAGTCCGTCAAGGAAGCGAAGAAACGCAATATCACCGTCTCCTGCGACCTCAATTACCGCAAGAATCTCTGGAAATATGGCAAGAAGGCCAGCGAGGTCATGCGCGAGATGGCCAAGTACGTCGATGTGGCGATCGCCAACGAAGAAGACGTGCAGAAATCGCTCGAAATTACGGTCGATGTGAACGTTGAGTCCGGCGAACTGGACCGCGAAAAGTACCGCGCGCTCGGCAATAAGGTCCTGGAAAGCTATCCGAACATGAAGTGCATCGCCATCACACTGCGGGAGAGCCACAGCGCCGACTGGAACGGCTGGGCGGCGTGCCTGAACGACGGCAAGGACTTTTATGTGTCCAAGAAGTACGAGATTCGGGACATCATCGACCGTGTGGGCGGCGGCGACAGCTTTGCGGGCGGCCTGATCTACGGGCTGAACCACTATGAGGACAAGCAGTCTGCGCTCGAGTTCGCAGTCGCGGCGAGCTGCCTGAAGCACAGCATCCCCGGCGATTTCAACCGCGTCACCGTCTCCGACGTCACCAAGCTCATGGGCGGCGACGGCACCGGCCGCGTGCAGAGATAAAAAGGAGAGCATCAGCATCATGGAATGGATCAATGAAAAAGCCAAAACTCTGAAGCAGGGCGCCATCCGCGCCATGTTCGACCGCGCGAACACCATGACCGGCGTCATCAGTCTCGGCATTGGTGAGCCGGATATGCCGACGCCGAAGCTGGTCTGTGAGGCCTGCAAGGAAGCGCTCGACAAGGGCATCACGCATTATACGCCGAACGCCGGTACGCTCTCGTTCCGTCAGGCCATCGCCGAAAAGTCCTATCTGAAGGACCTGCACTATGACCCGAAAACGGAGATCATCATCACCAACGGCGGCATGGGCGCGCTGAGCCTGCTGTTCCTTGTCCTGCTGAACAAGGGCGACGAGATCCTGATCCAGGACCCACAGTGGCTGAACTACGTGGCGCAGGTCGCGTACTGCGACGGCACGGCCGTCCGCGTTCCCACGGATCTGGCGCACAACTTTGAAATGCAGCCGGAGACCATCGAAAAGCTCATCACGCCGCACACCAAGGCGCTGATGATCAACACCCCGAACAACCCCACCGGCTCCGTTATGACGCGCGAGACGATGGCGAAGATCGCGGAGCTGGCCGTCAAGCACGACCTGATGGTCATCTCCGATGACGTCTACAACACCCTGCTCTACGCCGGAGAAGAGGCGCCCTGTATTGCCTCGTTCCCAGGCATGAAGGAGCGCACCGTCATCGTCAACAGCTTCTCGAAGTCCTATGCGATGACCGGCTGGCGCATCGGCTTTGTCGCGGCCCCGGCGGAGATCGTCGACCGTATGACCAAGTGCCAGGAGAACTTCAATGCCTGCGCAAATGCGCCCGGCCAGTACGCGGCGACCGTCGCGCTCGACCATCCGGAACTCTGCGAAGAACTGCGTCAGGTCTTTGAGCGCCGCCGCACGATCCTGCTTGACGGCCTTGCCAAAATCGATGGCATCCGCTGCAACCGCCCGAACGGCGCGTTCTATGTCTTTGCCGATATCAGCAGCTTCGGCCTGAGCAGCGTCGAGTTCTGCAACCGCCTGCTCGACGAGCAGAAGGTCGTCTGCATCCCGGGCAGCGCCTTTGGCGAATGCGGCGAAGGCTTCATCCGTATCGCATATACCTGCTCGGATGAGAACCTGCATGAGGCGCTCCGCCGCATCGATGCCTTCTGCAAATCACTCTGATATTTTCTTTTCCATTTTACCCCTTTTTCCGCTCCTGCCGACGGCAGGCTCACAGCGCTGTACCTGAATGATTGACTGCGTTGAGCGTTCCTGTGCAGCGCTGTGCTGCATTTGAACTTATTGCTTTGAAAGGAAGATGTTCTATGGCACAGGATCTCTGCGCGCGGCTGCGCGAGAAAAAGCTCATTTCGATCGTCCGCGGCGCACCGACGGAAAAGATCACAAAGATCGCGGACGCGATCTACCGCGGCGGCTTCCGCTTCATGGAGATCACGTTTGACCAGTCCGGAAAGACTCCGCATGCGGTGACAGCGGAGCAGATCCGCATCGTGCGCGAAGCGTTCGACGGTCGGCTGCATGTCGGCGCGGGCACGGTTATGACCGAGGCACAGCTGAAGCTCGCAGCGGAGGCCGGGGCAGAATATATCATCTCGCCGAATGTGGACACCGCGATCATCCGCGCGACGAAGGCCGTGGGCCTGATCTCGATTCCCGGCGCATTTACGCCGTCTGAGATCGCAGGCGCTTATCAGGCCGGAGCGGACTTCGTCAAGCTCTTCCCGGTGGACTGCGTCGACCTGAAGTACATCAAGGCCGTCCGCGCGCCGATCAACCATATCCCGCTTCTGGCGGTCAGCGGCGTGACGCCGGAGAACCTCGGCGATTACCTGAAGGCCGGCATGGCCGGTGCGGGCATCGGGAGCATCCTCGTCAAGGGCGAGGACGTGGCCGCCGACAATTTCGAGGCCATCGCCCAGCGCGCCGCGCGCTATGTCGCTGTGGTCGAAAGCATCTGATCCCATCTGAAGATCGCAAAAACCCGGCTGGCGTTTGCAACACCAGCCGGGGCATTTTATGCCCGCGCGGCCCCGAGTGAGAACAGCGTGGGTTCGTATATTGAAGATTATCCTTTCATCCCATCGGTAGCGCCTAAAACCTCATGAAAACCGTCTTTATTCACAGCAATCGCCACCAGAATCGCCACATTTTCGTACTTTCCGCCCCGGTTGCGGCGCTGGTAGATACCGTCCACGTAGACATACGGATAGCGCCCGCCCTGTAACGGGCGGTTGCGCCGATCCTCGATGTGAACGTAGGCTTTCTTGTTCAGTTCGCTGATGGTGGCGGGCGAGACCTTGCTGCCCCACAG
>UQNM01000121.1 GCA_900542395.1 uncultured Eubacteriales bacterium | reverse complement strand
GGTCGGGTTGGTGGAGTTGCCGGTGATGGAAACATCCGCGTTCTCGTGCCACATGATGGCCACGCCCTCGCGAACGTCGTCCGCGCCGTAGCAGCGAACCTTCGCGCGCTCACCGTTGGAATACGCGGTCTCCTTGACGATGGACAGCGCATGGTCTTCCTTCACGTCGGCGGAGAGGTAGTCATACTTGGTCTGCACATAGGTGAAGCCGTTGATGCGGCTGATAATCATGGCCGCATCCTTGCCCAGACCGTTGAGGATCACGCGCAGCGGCTTAGTGCGCACCTTGTTCGCGTTCAGCGCGATCTTGATCGCGCCCTCGGCCGCCGCGAAGGACTCGTGACCGGCGAGGAAAGCGAAGCACTCGGTGTTTTCATCCAGCAGCATCGCGCCGAGGTTGCCGTGGCCGAGACCGACCTTGCGCTGATCGGCAACAGAGCCGGGGATGCAGAACGCCTGCAGACCCTCGCCGATGCGCTTGGCGGCTTCGGCAGCGGTCTTGACGCCTTCCTTCATCGCGATCGCCGCGCCCAGCTCGTAAGCCCACTTCACGTTCTCGAAGCAGATCGGCTGGGTGCTCTCCACGATGGAATACGCATCCACGCCCTTGGAGTTGGTGTAGGCCTTCACTTCGTCAAAGTTCTTGAAGCCATACTTGTCAAGCACCGGCTGGAGCTGAGGCATACGACCTTCATAGTTTTCAAAAAGAGCCATTGTTTCGCACGCCTCCTTCTTATTTGTCCGTCCGCGGATCAATCCACTTCACAGCGCCGTCCTCCGCCTTGAAGCGGCCGTAGGTGCCGATGTTCTTCTCGTAGGCCTCGTTCGGGGACATGCCCTTCTTGATGGCGTCCATCATCTTGCCCAGAGAGAGGAACTGATAGCCGCAAACCTGATCGTCCTTGTCCAGCGCCATCTTGAGCACATAGCCCTCGGTCATTTCGAGGTAACGGGTGCCCTTCGCCTTGGTGCCGTACATCGTGCCGACCATGGAACGCAGACCCTTGCCCAGATCCTCCAGACCCGCACCGACGCGCAGGCCGTCGTCAGAGAACGCGGACTGGGTGCGGCCATAGACGATCTGCAGGAACAGCTCGCGCATGGCGGTGTTGATGGCGTCGCAAACCAGGTCGGTGTTCAGCGCCTCAAGGATGGTCTTGCCCGGCAGAATCTCGGAAGCCATCGCAGCGGAATGGGTCATGCCGGAGCAGCCGATGGTCTCCACCAGCGCTTCCTCGATGACGCCGTTTTTCACGTTCAGGCTCAGCTTGCACGCGCCCTGCTGCGGCGCGCACCAGCCCACACCGTGGGTGTAGCCGGAGATGTCTTCGATTCTCTTCGCCTGAATCCACTTGCCCTCTTCCGGGATGGGCGCGGGGCCGTGATTAGGGCCCTTGGCGACGCAGATCATTTCTTCCACTTCTTTGGAATACTGCATTTTGGGTTCCCCCTTATTCTTGGAAAGTTGGTTGATAGAGCTTATAAAAGCAACCGATTCATTATAGCACATCCCCCATGCAAAAAGGAACACTTTTCGCGGATTTTTTCACAGGGAGTCAAAAAACGGCTCCTTCCGTCGCGACTCCTTCCGTCACGGCTTCGCCGTGCCACCTCCCTCAAGGAGGGAGGTATAGGTTCGCTTTGCCGCCGCTTGGTTCAACGTCGGAATGCGTATTCCGCATCCGTTTGTTTCCTAGCAAAACAGACCCTCATGGACGAGGTATAGGTTCGCTTTGCCGCCGCTTGGTTCGACGTCGGAATGAGTATTCCGCATCCGTTTGTTTCCTAGCAAAACAGACCTCCCTCTTTGAGGGAGGTGTCAGCGAAGCTGACGGAAGGAGTTCCCCCGTTTTCCCCCCTATTCTTAAAATCATCAGGGAAGCGCGTCTTTTTTCGTCGGAACAACCAATATTTCAGCGTGGGTCTTGTTTTGCGGCGGCGGGTATAGTATACTGTTTTATTATGAATACTCATCAGATGAAGCAGTTTTAAGGAGGGATTCCCATGGCAGAAGAGACCCGGGAAAAGACCAACTTTATTTGGGAGGCCATCAAGGCCGATATCGCCGAGGGCAAGAACGGCGGCCGCGTTCAGACGCGCTTCCCACCCGAGCCGAACGGCTATCTGCACATCGGCCATGTCAAGGCGCTTTCCGTCGATTTTCTGACGGCGGAGCGCTTCGGCGGCGTGTGCAACCTGCGCTTTGACGATACCAACCCGACCAAGGAAAAAGAAGAATTTGTCGAGGCCATCAAGGACGATATCCACTGGCTCGGCTTCAATTATGCCAACGTCTACTATGCCTCCGAGCAGTACGACCAGATTTATGAATTTGCGCTCGACCTCATCCGCCGCGGGCTGGCGTATGTGGACGACCTCTCCAAGGAGGAAATCCGCGAATACCGCGGCACGCTGACCCAGCCGGGCAAAAATTCCCCCTATCGCGACCGCACGCCCGAGGAGAATATGGATCTCTTCCTGCGCATGAAGAACGGCGAGTTCCCGGAGGGTTCCCGCGTGCTGCGCGCGAAGATCGACATGGCCTCCCCGAACATCAACATGCGCGACCCCACCATCTACCGCATCAAGTATTGCACGCACCATCGCACGGGCGACAAGTGGTGCATCTACCCGATGTATGATTTCGCGCACCCGATCGGCGACGCGCTCGAGGGCGTGACCCATTCCCTCTGCTCGCTGGAATACGAAATTCACCGCCCGCTGTATGACTGGGTGGTCAACGTCTGCAACTTCAAGGAGAAGCCGCGCCAGATCGAGTTCGCGCGCCTGAACCTGACCAACACCGTGATGAGCAAGCGCTTCCTGCGCCGTCTGGTCGAGGAGGGCTATGTCTCCGGCTGGGACGATCCGCGTATGCCGACGCTGGCTGGCATGCGCCGCCGCGGCTACACCTCCGCCGCCGTGCGCGATTTCATCGACCGCGTGGGCGTATCCAAGGCGGATTCCGTCGTAGACGTGCGCCTGCTGGAATACTGCGTCCGCAACGACCTGAACGAAACCGCGCCGCGCGCGATGGCCGTGCTCGACCCGGTGAAGGTCGTGCTGACCAACTACGAGGCGGGTAAGGTCGAGGATTGCGTGATCGAGAATCACCCGAAGAAGCCGGAAATGGGCACGCACACCGTGCCGCTCACCCGCGAAATCTACATCGAGCGCGAGGATTTCATGGTCGATGCGCCGAAGAAGTTCTTCCGCCTCAAGCCGGACGGTGAGGTTCGCCTCAAGGGCGCTTACATCATCAAGTGCGAGCGTTACGACGTGGACGAGGCCGGCAACGTGACCTGCATCTACTGCTCGGTGGATTTCACCAGCAAATCCGGCTCCGAGGGTGCGGATCGCAAAGTCAAGGGCACGATTCACTGGGTCAGCGCCGAGCGGAACATTCCGTTCGAGGGTCGTCTGTACGACGTGCTGATGCGCGACGACGACGAGCAGGCCGAAATCGCGCCCGAGGAGGAGACCGACGAGGAATCTGCCGCCCCGGCGAAGGATTTCACCGCCCGCCTGAATCCGGATTCCCTCAAGACCATTCGTGGCTTTGCCGAGCCTTGGCTCGCCGAGGCGAAGGTCGGCGACGACTTCCAGTTCCTGCGCATGGGCTATTTCTGCGTGGATCCGGACAGCCGCGAGGGCGCGCCGGTATTCAA
>UQNM01000120.1 GCA_900542395.1 uncultured Eubacteriales bacterium | reverse complement strand
CGCGGACTTCTTTTTCTGCTCGTTCAGGCTGAAGCTGCCCAGCAGATCGCTCAGCCCGTGATCGTCCTCGCGCTCGTCCTCCATCACGGTCAGGCGCACACAGGCGGGCTTGCTGCCGAACAGGCCGAACAAGCCCTTCGCGCCCTCCTGAAGCACGTCCACGTGCACGTCGGCAATGGTGACACCCAGCTCGGCCAAACCGTTGTCGATGGCCTCCTGCGTCGTTTTGCCGGTGAATTCCTTGATTCTCATCAGATGCCGACCTCCTCAGCCTTGGCCGCCTTGCGGTCCTGCTGCTCAAAGTACTTGTTGAAGCAAATCTGTTCGACGATGGCGTAGATGTTGGAAACCACCCAATACAGGGCGAACGCGGAATTGTAGCTGGCGCAGAAGTAGAGGGACATGAAGGTCATCACATAGATCATCATCTTCTGGCTGCCCGCCTGAGACGGATCCATCGGGCTGTTCTTCATGGTCAGCTTCTGCATGAAGATCTGGGAGACGACGGAGAGGATCGGCAGCAGGAACCAGCCGTTGCCCTCCTGATAGATGGAGAAGCGGATCAGGCCGAGGATGTTCAGGTTGCCCAGACCCGCCACCGGCGCGATATACGGCGCGTAGGCCGCGGAGCTGATGAACGGGGTGACGACGTCGCTGATGTAGGTCGTCAGATCGGCGGCGCCGGCAAAGCTGAGCGCCTGCGGGATCACGCCGTCGGCGACGAGCTTGGCGCTCACGTCGTTCCAGACCTTGTAATCCACCAGACGGAGGGACTGCACATCCGGCATGTAGGTCGCAAACGGGCTGTCGGGCATCCAGAGGTTCTTGATCCACAGGAACGGCTCGACCAGCGTGTGCGGGTCAATCTCCGGATTGTGGTAGAAGGTGAGGAACTGGGACACCAGCCGCTCGTTCGCGAACGTGCGCAGCGCGTAGAACATCGCGAAGAGGATGACCATCGAAATGAGCATCGGCAGGCAGGAGCCCATCGGGTTGATGCCCTCTTTGCGATACAGCTCCTGGAGCTTCTGGTTGAGCTTCTCCTGATCATCCTTGTATTTGGCCTGAAGGGCGGCCGCCTTGGGCTGGATGGTCGACATGCGCATGGTGGAGCGGCGGCTCTTGAGGTTGAGCGGCATGACCACCAGCTTGATCAGGATGGTGAAGACGATGATCGTCAGCGCGTAATTGTTGATGAACGTGTGCAGCGCTTTGATGAGCGTGAGCAGCAGCGAATTGAGAAAACTCATGGACGGAACGTCCTCCTTGCGTCAAGAATTGTCCTCAGCCTGTCCGCTTGGGCGAACGGCCTTCCCCGCCGGGGGATAAACGACTTTTTTGTCAGTTTTTTTCGATTTTCGGCTTCGTTTCGGGGGCACGGGGTCGTAAAAGCTTCCCTTATAAAAGGGCTGGCAGCGCAGCAGCCGCCGGATGGCCAGATAGCCGCCGTAGAGCGCGCCGTGCCGCTCGACGGCCTGCATCGCGTAGGTCGAGCAGGTCGGCGTAAACGGGCAGCAGGGCGCGTGCATCGGGCTGATAAACCGCCGGTAAAAGCGGATCAGCAGCAGCAGCAATCGCTTCATCACGGGCGATCCGCCGCCTTTTCAGCGGGTCTCGGCTTTTTCTGCGCGTCGGGGAGCAGCAGGTTCTGCTTGCGCAGCAGGTACTGCATGGAACGGCTGAGCTTGTCAAACGCCGCCTCCGCGGCGGGCTGGCGGGCGATGAACACATACAGCCCCGGCTTCATCTGGGGGAGCAGCGGCACACAGGCGGCGCGCAGGCGGCGCTTGATGCGGTTGCGCTGCACCGCGCAGCCGAGCTTTTTGCCCACCGAAAAGCCGACCTTGAGCACCGGGCCGCGCACGTAGAGCATCACCATCTCCCGCGCCCCGGCGGACGCGCCCCGGCGATACACATATTTGAACTGCGCGTTCTTTTTCAGGCTGTAAGTTCTTTGCAAATTAACAACGCTCTCCTCGGTTGACGCCAAAAACGGCAAATGAAAGAAAAAGGCCCGCTCCCGGTCTTTGCCGGGCCGGACCGAACGCCCCGAGCAGCCTCGGAACGGGTGCCGCCGATTGGCGGGCGCTGATTGTCAAATCAATCAGACGGGATTGGAAACGGTCAGCTTCGCGCGGCCGCGGGCGCGGCGGCGGGCAAGAACCTTGCGGCCGTTCTTGGTGGACATACGGGAACGGAAGCCATGCACCTTCGCGCGCTGGCGCTTCTTGGGCTGATAAGTTCTGACAGACGATGCCATTGTTACACACTCCTATCATCAGGTGAATTTGAACAAATGTAGAATCGCGCCGCTGCAGGCGGCACGTTGTTCCATGCGAAAGCGATTATAGTATACTTCACCGGCCGCGGTGAAGTCAAGAAGAATTTCCTGTAAAAAGCGGATAAAACCATAAAAAAGCGTCAAAAGGCGATTCATTTCCGCCGGAACAAACCGTTTGTCAGCAAAATATCACGCTTTTTCCGCCACACTTGACTTTCCCCCTCCCATCAGCGTATAATAAAGCCAAATTGGGGTTTTGCCGCAGGCGTTCCGGTCGGCGATCCCTCGCTGATTTCCGCGCATCCGCGCGTTTTTCATCCAATTTATGAAGGAGGCATATTCTTTATGCGTCGTATCGGTGTTTTGACTTCCGGCGGAGACTCCCCGGGCATGAACGCCGCCGTCATGGCGGTCGCCAAATCCGCGCGCTATTACGGCATGTCCCTCATCGGCATCAAGCGCGGCTATAACGGCACGCTCTGCCGAAGCCACCATATTGAGGATGACATGGTCGAGCTGGATCTGGATACCATTCTGGATATCGCCGATCAGCCGGGCACCTATCTGCGCACCGCGCGCTGCCTTGATTTCATTCGCCCGGAAATGCGCGTGCACGCGGCCAACAACATCCGCGAGATGGGCATCGAGGGCGTTGTCGTCATCGGCGGCGACGGTTCCTATCACGGCGCGATGGGATTGTGCGAGCTGGGCATCCCCTGCGTGGGCATCCCTGGCACGATTGACAACGACCTCGCCTATACCGAGATGACGCTGGGCTATGACACCGCCGTCAACTCCTGCATCGACGATATCCGCGCCATCCGCGCGACCAGCCGTTCCCACGACCGTCCGGGCGTGGTGGAGGTCATGGGCCGCCACTGCGGCGATATCGCCCTGAAGGCCGCCGCCGGTTCCGGCGCGGAAATCTGCCTCGTGCCGGAGGTACCGTGGTCGATTCAGGAGGCCGCCGACCGCCTCTCCCGCCTGATTGACATGGGCAACCCGCGCGCAACCGTCGTCGTCGCCGAAGGCGCGTGGGACGCCATGCAGCCCTCCGACTGGCGCCGCTACCTCATCGAGAACGGCGCGAAGGGCATCCACGAGGACGATCCGATCAGCACCGAAAAGCTCGCCCTGCTGCTCAAATACAAGTGCAAGTGCGAGGCGCGCCCGACCGTGCTTGGCTACACCCAGCGCGGCCGCACGCCTTCCGCCTACGACAGCTGGTTCGCCTTCGAGGCCGGCAACCTCGCCGTCAACCTGCTGCGCAACGGCATCGGCAATCAGGTCATCGGCATCAAGGACGGCCGCGTGTACTACCTGCCGATCATCGAGGCGCTCAAGCAGAAGCGCGAGTTCAACCTCTCGCTGTACAACATGATTAACTCTCTGTAATTTCAACATTTCGTGGGACTGTCAAGCTAACAACACCGATATTTCAAGAGTAAAACTAAGTATTTGCGCCCGAAGGTTT
>UQNM01000119.1 GCA_900542395.1 uncultured Eubacteriales bacterium | reverse complement strand
GCTCTATCGAGCGCTTCATCGGCATTTTGACCGAGCATTTCGCGGGCAAGTTCCCGACGTGGCTCGCGCCGACGCAGGTGAAGGTTCTGCCGGTTTCCGACAAGAGCATGGATTACGCGAAGGAAGTCTACGAGGCGCTGCGCGAGAAGATGATCCGCTGCGAGCTGGATACCCGCAACGAGAAGATCGGCTACAAGATCCGCGAGGCGCGTCAGGTGGATCGTGTGCCGTACATGCTGATTATCGGCGCGAAGGAAGTGGAGACGAACACCGTCTCCGTCCGCGACCGCGACACCGACGAGACCGTGACCATGACGCTCGACGAGTTCCTCGGCAAGCTCTGTAAGCAGATCGAGGAGCGCGCGTAAACGAAATTGAAAATCTGAAATGCAAAGAACCGCCGATTTTGGCGGTTCTTTTGCTATGCCGGGAATGGGTGGAGTAATACTAATTTTTGTTAAAATGGCTTAATCCGCGCACCATCTTTTTCGCTCTGACTTTGCCTCGTTCCGTTCAACGTACCTCCAGTACGCCTCACTTCACTTGGCTTCGTCAGAACAAAAAATCTGATGCGCTCTGTTAAGCATTTTAACTGCGAATTAGTATAAGCATTTAATTCCCGTAATTCTCAATGCCCCTGAGCATCTCCAGCTCGCGCACGTCGCGCACATCGGTGAACGTCTCGCGGGAGAGCAGCACCGCCGAGCGCCAATACAGGCAGATATACGGCTGATCCTGCTCGAATTGATCCTGAATGAGGCTCATCGCGTTTTTATAGCTGTCGGCGGTGTAGCTCTTGCGCAGCTGGGTGATGAGGTCGTTCATGTCGTTGGAGCGATAGCGCGTGTAGTTACAGCTCGCGGTGGAGGTCAGTGTGAAGCCGGGGTCGGGGGACACGTCGAAATTGAAGCCGCACATGGCGATGGAATAGTCGCCGCTGACGAGCTTGGTCTGCACGCTTTCGCGCGACCACGTGGCGACGTAAGCCGGGATGCCGACGGCGGCAAGCTGATCGACGATCTTGTTGGCGGCGTTGGTGCGCGCGGTGGAACCGGGCTCGTCGTAGACGAGCAGGCGCAGGGATTCCATCTTCTTGCCGTCCTTGTAGCGGTTGCCGTCGTCGGCGAGCTTGTAGCCCGCGCTGTCCAGCAGGGACGCGGCCATCAGCGGGTCGTAAATGTCGCGGATGGTCGATTCATTGGAGAGCCATGTGCCGGAAGGAATCGGGGTATAGGCGACGGTCGCCATGTTCTGATACGCGGAGGAGATCAGCTCGCTGCGGTTGATGGCGTAGGAAATCGCCTGCCGCAGGAGGTTCTGGCCGTTGTCGTCGCTCTTGAAATCCTTATACGCGCGGTTGACGAGCAGCACCTCGAGCTGCCGGGTGCGCGCGGTGATGGAGAAGGTATTGAGCGAACCGCTGTAACGCGAGGCGTTGATAGAGCGCGTCATGGCGATATCGACGCTCTGCGTATCAAAGGCGTTGAGCGCCTGCTCGGCGGTATCGTAGATGCTGGCGCGGACATAGCGCACCTGCGGCGGGCGGTTCCACCATCCGTCGTTGGCGGTCAGCCAGATGGCGCTGCCCTGCTCATAGCCGTCGTATTTATACGGCCCGGTACCGGCGGGCATGTCGGCGGCGACCTGCGAGGCCGGGAGAATCGGGAAGGTCAGCGCGTAGAGCGAGCCGTAGCTGGCGCGGCGCAGGGTGAAGACGATGGTTTGCTCGTCCGTCGCCTCCCACGACTTGATGGAATAGAAGGTCGAGTAATACAGGCCGCGGTCGGCGACGGGCACCTCGGAATCGAGATTCTCGTCGAAACCGGCCAGCTCGAGCATGTAATCCAGCGTCGCCACCACGTCCGCGCTGGTGAGCGTCTGGCCGTTGTGGAAGGAGATGTCGTCGCGGAGCGTGACCTGCACCTTGCGGCCGTCGTTGGAAAAGCTGTACGCATAGGCCAGCTTGGGCTGGGGCTGATAATTGTCGTCGATCTCAAACAGCCCCTCGTAGACCAGATTCAGCAGGCTCACCACGTCGCGATGGTTCAATTCCAGCGGGCGAAGGGCGAGGTGATCGTCCGCCACGATGGCGACGGAGAGGGACGTGGACGCGGCCAGACCGGCGGCGGGAAGAACCAGCAGCGCGCAGGCCAGCAGCAGCGCGGCAAAACGGGAAATGCGCATGAACAAAGCTCCTTATGATTCGGTCGGTTCGGGGGTTTCCACGGGGAAATAGTATTTGCGGTAAACGTCGCGGGCGCGCAGCACGCGGGAGGCATACGTCGCCGTATCCTGCGTGGGGATGACGTCCAGCGTCACGCCGTCGGCGCTGTATTGCGGATTTTTCAGCCAGCTGTCCACGTTGCCCTGACCGGCGTGATAGGCGCAGACAATCTTGGTCGCGTCGCCGTCAAACCGGCGGGAGAGGTACCCCAGGTACCACGTGCCGTAGCGGATGTTGGTTTCCGGGTCGTAGAGCTTGTCGAACGAGTAGCCCGCGCCGTCCTCCTTGTACTTGTGGGCGACCCATTCGGCGGTATCGGGCATGAGCTGCATCAGCCCGCGCGCGCCCAGCCGGCTTTCGGCCCGCGGATCGAAGCTCGATTCGCAGAGGATGACGGCGGAGACGAGCGCCGGGTCGAGGCTCTGCTCGGCGGCGTACAGCGTGATGAGATCGCCGTAATAGAGCGGATGCTGCGCGCGCTCGGCGGCCTCGGCTTCGAGCCTGCGGCGTTCCTCCTGCTTGGCGAGATAGGTCTTCGTGACGGAAACCGCGCCCGTGACGAGCAGAATCACCGCCAGCGCCAGCGCGAAAAAGCGAACCGGCGACGGCAGGCCGTCAAACGGGGAGCGCGCGCGGCCATGGCGGCGGGGCGCTTCCTCCTCCGTTTCAATCGTCAGGGTGCGGACGGCGCGCCGCGGGACGGGCGGCCTTTCCGGCAAAGCGTCGTCGGAAAGACGAGAGGGCTGCGGCGGCCGTCTGCGCCGAACCGGCGCGCCGGAAACGGCGGCCTCCAGCAGCGCATCCACCTGTCGATGCGTCTGCTCGATGGAACCGTCGGTATCAATGACGGCGTTTGCGCGGCGGATCTTTTCATCCGGCGGCATCTGCGAATCAATGCGGCGCTCGGCCTGCTCGCGGCTCAGCCCGTCGCGCTCGAAAAGGCGCTGAATCTGCGTTTCCCGCGCCGCGCGGACGACCCAGACGGTATCGAACATGGATTCCATTCCGCACTCGAACAGCAGCGGAACGTCGCCGACGACGATTTGCCCCGGCGCGTCGAGGCGGTCGAGCTGACGCCTGATTTCCGAAAGGATCATCGGGTGGAGAATGGCGTTGAGCGTTTCGCGCTTCTGCGCGTCGGCAAAGACGAGCTGGCCGAGCTTTGCGCGGTCGAGCGACGCGCCGGAAAACACGTCGTCGCCGAACGCCCGGCGGATTTCGGCCAGCGCCGCGCCGCCGTCGGCGGTCAGCACGCGGGAAATCGCATCCGCATCGACGATGAAACAACCCTTTTGCCTGAGATACTGGCTGACGGTGCTTTTTCCGCAGGCGATGGAACCGGTCAAACCGATTTTCATAGATGTCCTCCGAGAGGCGGGGTACGTTGGGAACGTTTGGGATTTGCCCCAAGCCCCACCGGAAACCCGAGGTTTCCGGACTTCCCGCACAAATGAATGTAAGATAATGAATAGACGAAGAAAGAGAGGCAATTCATGCAAGGCTTGCTTATCCAAGTTTACGTTTAATCAGGAAATAAGCAAATTCGAGATTTTGCACAAATTCTGATAACGGGCGCGCGGATGCCTGACTCCTTCAGTCACGGCTGCGCCGTGCCAAACCTTCGGCGTTCCGCTTGCCTGCTTCCCGCACAGCGGGCGGCAAGCTCCACGCC
>UQNM01000118.1 GCA_900542395.1 uncultured Eubacteriales bacterium | reverse complement strand
CCGTTTATAATAGTTCAAATCCCATTTTTGAGTGGCTTTTCCGAACATTTCGCTTCAAAAAGCCCGCACAGTTCAGGAAGACAACAGGAGGAAGAAAAGCATGCTGCCGAAAGTGATTCGTGAGGGACTGACTTTTGATGATGTTCTGCTGGTTCCGCGCCGCAGCGAGGTGCTGCCCAAGGAAGTAAAGCTGGAAACGTATTTGACCGATAAGATCAAGCTGAATATCCCGTTCCTGTCTGCGGCCATGGATACGGTGACGGAGTCTAAGACGGCCATCGCCATGGCGCGCGAGGGCGGTCTGGGCATCATCCACAAGAATATGTCCATCGAGCAGCAGGCGCAGGAGGTTGACCGCGTGAAGCGCTCGGAGAACGGCGTTATTTCCGATCCGTTCCACCTCGGCCCGAACAACCTTGTTTCCGACGCGGAAGAGCTGATGGCGCGCTACCGCATCTCCGGCGTGCCGATTACCGATGAGGCAGGCAAGCTGGTCGGTATTCTGACCAACCGCGATCTCCGTTTTGAAACCAACTATTCCCGCCCGATCTACGAGGTTATGACGAGCGAGAATCTGATCACCGCGCCGGTGGGCACGACCCACGAGCAGGCGCGCCAGATCCTGGCCAAGCATCGCATCGAGAAGCTCCCGCTGGTGGATGAAGAGGGTCATCTGCGTGGCCTGATCACCATCAAGGATATTCAGAAAGCGCAGAAGTACCCGAATTCCGCGAAGGACGCTTCCGGCCGTCTGCTCTGCGGCGCGGCGGTCGGTGTGAGCCACGATGTGTTTGAGCGCATCCCGGCGCTGATCGCGGCGGGCGTGGATATCATCTGCATTGATACGGCGCACGGCCACAGCGCCGGCGTGCTCCGCCAGATCGAGAAGATCCGCGCGACGTTCCCGAGCGTTCAGCTTGTTGCGGGCAACGTGGCGACGGCCGCCGCGACGCGCGCGTTGTTTGAGGCGGGTGCGGATTGCGTGAAGGTCGGCATCGGCCCGGGCTCCATCTGCACCACCCGCGTGGTTGCGGGCATCGGCGTGCCGCAGGTGACGGCGATCAGCGATTGCGCTGAGGAGGCCGAGAAGATGGGCAAGCGCATCATTGCCGATGGCGGCATCAAGTATTCCGGCGACGTGGTGAAGGCGATTGCGGCGGGCGGCTCTGCCGTCATGCTGGGCAGCCTGCTGGCAGGCACCGAGGAAGCGCCGGGCGCGCTGGAAATCTATCAGGGTCGTCAGTTCAAGGTCTATCGCGGCATGGGTTCCCTCGCGGCGATGGAGAAGGGCAGCAAGGATCGCTACTTCCAGGAGGATGCGAAGAAGCTCGTGCCCGAAGGCGTTGAAGGCCGCGTGGCCTACAAGGGCGCGCTGAGCGACACCATCTTCCAGCTTCTGGGCGGCCTGCGCTCCGGCATGGGTTACTGCGGAACGCCGGATATCGAATCCCTGCGCCATGACGCGGACTTTATCCGCATCACCAATGCGGGTCTGGTGGAGAGCCATCCGCACGACATCAACATCACCAAGGAAGCGCCGAACTACACCCGCGGCGGCATGTAATCTCCCTATAAAATTAGAGCCGGACGACACAAAATCGTCCGGCTTTTGCATTGCCTATGAAAGCAAATGAGCGTCGAGCAGCGCCTGCTTTAACCGGCTGCGATACGGTTCATCCATCTGCGTGAGCGGCAGACGCAGCTCGTCGTGAATCAGCCCCATCATGGCGAGCGCCGCCTTGACGGGAATCGGGCTGACCTGTAGGAACAGCGCGCGAATCAGCGGCATCAGCTCAAGCTGGAGCGCCTGCGCGTCATCCATGCGCCGCTCAAGGCAGGCGTGGGTCAGCGCGCGTGTTTTATCGGGCAGAATGTTGGAAACGACGCTGATTGCGCCGCAGCTTCCCTGCGCCATCATCGGGAGAATCTGATCGTCGTTGCCGCAGTAGATCGGCAGTTCGCCGCGCGTTTTTTCCAGAATTTCGCCGGTCAATGCCGAGTTTCCGCTGGCTTCCTTGAGCCCGACGACGGAGGAATGGCGGCTCAGGGCGGCGGCGGTATCGGCGCTGAGCCCCATGCCGGTGCGCCCCGGCACGCTGTAGAGGATCATCGGCAGGGGGCAGGCATCGAGAATCGCGTGATAGTGCCGAATCAGGCCGGATTGCGTGGTTTTGTTGTAATACGGCGTGACGCTGAGCTGACCGGCAGCGCCGAGCCTTTGCGCCTGACGGGCATATTCGATGGCGCGGCGCGTGTCGTTGGAGCCGGTGCCGACGATGACAGGAATCGAGCCGCCCGTACATTCAAGGCCGATTTCAATGATGCGTTCGCGCTCATCCATCGAAAGCGTGCAGGGCTCGCCCGTTGTGCCCAGCAGAACGAGCGCGTCCATCTTCGCCGCCGTCTGCATTGCGAGCAGGCGGCGAAGCGCGGGCTCATCCAACCTGCCATCCGGCAAAAACGGCGTAATCAGCGCGGTAGCGCAGCCGGTAAACAGAGGAAAATTCATCAGGCATACCTCCCGACGGTTCAAAGACAGAGAAAAGCCGCTTTGGCAAACAACTGCATCCTCAGTGTCTTCCAAAGCGGCAAAAACCATGCGTATTGTTTTGTAAAGCGGGCGACGCGCCCAACGCGCGTTTGCGGTGAAGAACGACCGCCAAAGCCCTTATTTCTTCGGAATGTAGCCCTGCGCACAGAGCAGCTCGGCAATGAGCACAGCGCCGCCGGCCGCGCCGCGCAGCGTGTTGTGAGAAAGACCGACGAAGCGCCAGTCGAACAGCGAATCCCCGCGCAGACGACCGAGCGAAATGCCCATGCCGCGCTCAAAATCGCGGTCAAGACGGGTTTGCGGCCGATTGTCCTCTTCAAAATACTGAAGGAACGGATGCGGGGCGCTCGGCAGATTCGTTTTTTGCGGCAAGCCTTCGAAGGCGCGCCAGCGCTCGATGATTTCTTCCTTCGTCGCGGGCTTTTCAAAGCTCGCCCAGCAGGTTGCCAGATGGCCGTCCGCCACGGCGACGCGGACGCAGTGCGCGCTGATAATCGGCGCTTTCGCGGGCACGATCACGCCGTTTTCCAAATGACCCCAGATTTTAAGCGGCTCCTGCTCGCTTTTTTCTTCCTCGCCGCCGATGTAGGGGATGACGTTATCCACCATCTCCGGCCAGCGCTTGAAGGTCTTTCCGGCGCCGGAAATCGCTTGATAGGTGGAAACAACCACGCGCGTGGGCTTGAGATCATACAGCGCCGTCAGCGCGGGCACATAGCTCTGGATGGAGCAGTTGGGCTTGACGGTGACGAAACCGACCTTTGTACCCAGCCGCCTGCGCTGGTATTCGATCACATCTGCGTGCTGCGGGTTCAGTTCCGGCACGATCATCGGCACATCCGGCGTGCCGCGGTGAGCGGAATTGTTGGAGACGACGGGCGTTTCGCTCTTGGCATAGGCGTCCTCCAGCGCGCGGATTTCGTCCTTCTTCATATCCACGGCGCAGAAGACGAAATCGACCTCGCCGGTGACGGCCGCCACATCGGAGGCGTCGCGCACGACGAGCGGACGGACGTTTTGCGGAATCGGCCAATCAAACGCCCAGCGGTCGGAAACGGCTTCTTCATACGTTTTCCCGGCGCTGCGCGCGGAAGCGGCGACGACGGCGATTTCAAACCACGGGTGATCGGCCAGAAGAGAAACAAAACGTTGCCCCACCATGCCGGTGGCACCGACAACGGCAACACGCCATTTACGCTCCATGACGAATCCATCCTTTCAAAAAAACAGCAATATATCCCGTAAAAACGAGAAAAAAAGGAATGACTTGCTCATCATAGCACCATAAGCGGCGCTTTGTCAACCCTGCCATGGCAGAATTTGGGCGTATCGGCTGACCGCCCTGATAAAAAATACGCTGCATGCGGAGGAAATGTGCGCCGCTGCTTTTCATTTTGCCGCAATTATGCTAAAATATAAACTTGAGAAAGTGGATGTTAAAACGAAGAGAACGGAAAGCGAGGAGTTGAGCATGGATTTTAG
>UQNM01000117.1 GCA_900542395.1 uncultured Eubacteriales bacterium | reverse complement strand
CGGCCACGGTGTCCGGGTATGCGCTGCCCGCGCACTCGAGCACCATGCCCGTTGCGTCCACCACGTAATACAGGCCGAACGCATTGACCACGCCCATGCCCATCCGCTCGTTGATGTGCAGGCTCAGCGTGCCGCGATAGTCAAACTCGTGCCCGAGATACTCGATATACCGGTTTCGCTCCATGTTCTTTTTCAGCTCCGCGTCGCTGATGGAAAACAGGTTGTCGCCCTCCTGCACGCCGCTCAGGGCGATCACGTCCTCCTTGGAGAGGTTTCGGTTGCCGACGATCAGAATCCCGCGCACCCGGAACACCTGGCTGCACGCCAGCACCAGCAGCGCCGCCAGCACGGCCACCACCGCGACCGTCATCACCATCACCTGAGCCGCCGCTTTTTTGCGCTTTCTGTATCTCATGCTCTTCCCCCACTCTGTTGATCCGTCGGCTCGACGATCCGCGCGCCGTTTTCCCGCGAAATGCTCAGCAGCACGCCGACCGCCGCCATCATCACGCTGACCGATGTGCCGCCCGCGCTGAAAAACGGGAGCGGCAGCCCCGTCGTGGGCAGCATCCCCGTCACCACACCCATGTTGATGAACGCCTGCAAGCCGATCATCGAGGTGATGCCCGCGCCGAGCAGACAGCCGAAGCGATCCCGGCAGGCCAGTGACACGCGAAGCCCCGCCAGCACAAACAGCACGAACAGCGCGATCACCGTCAGGCAGCCGATCAGCCCGAAATCCTCCCCGACAATCGCGAAAATGAAGTCCGATTCCGGGTAGGGCAGATACGCGAATTTCTGCCGTCCCTGCCCCATCCCCATGCCGAACAGCCCGCCCGAACCGAGCGCAATCAGCGATTGCGAAAGCTGATAGCCCTCGTCGCTCATCTTGGCGAACGGGTCACGGAAGGAGAGCAGCCGCTCCCTTCGATACGGCGCGCTCCACGCATAAAACGCGCCGACAGCCAGCCCGCCGATGCCCAGCAGCGCGATATGCCGCCTTCGAATCCCCGCCGCGAAAAGCATCACCAGCGCGCAGATCAGGATGCTGCCGCCGGTGGAGAGATTCGGCTGTTCCAGAATCAGCAGAAACATCACGCCCGGCACGACCAGCAGCGGAATGATCCCCGTAAGCAGGCGGTCAATCGCCTCGCCGCGCCGATCCAGCGCCCCGGCCATGAAAACGACCATCGCGTATTTCGCAAACTCCGAGGGCTGCACGCTCAGCCCGAAGATATTCAGCCACCGCCGCGAGCCGTTGATGCTCACACCGATTCCCGGAATGATCACCAGAATCAGCGTCAAAGCGCTTGCCGCCAATAAAAGCAGCGTCACTTTGGGACGCCGGAAAACGCGATACGGCACACGTGAGAGCGTCACGCAGGCCGCAGCGCCCAGCGCCACGCCGATCAGCTGCTTTTTCACCGCGGCAAGCGCGTCGCCTGTCGCCGCCTTTTGATAATAGGTGGCGCTGAACAGCGTGACCAGCCCCATCAGGAGCAGCAGCACCATCAGCGTAACCACCGTCTTGTCGCAGGTTCGTCTGACTGGATTCGGCATGGCTCTTTCCCTCCCGACTGCATGTTTTTCGTCTCTTTTGCAGCCGGTCACGATCTCACTTCATCGCCATGACCTTTTCCTTGAAGATTTGACCCCGGTTTTCGTAATCGGTAAACATGTCAAAGCTCGCGCAGGCCGGGGAAAGCAGCACGTTGCCGCCCTTCTTCGCCAGCTTCCGGCACGTCGCCAGACACAGATCGAAATCGTACCCCGTCATCGTGTAGGCCGAATAGCCCGCGCGGTCGAGCGCGTCCTTAATCTGGTTCGCCGTGTCGCCGATGAGCACGCAATGCTCGATCAGCGGCGCTTCCACGATGCTCCTGGCCAGCGGGTCAAACGACACCTTCTTGTCGCTTCCGCCGAGAATGAGCACCGTCGGCCTGTTCATCGTCGCGATGGCCTTCTGCGTGGAATCGACGTTCGTTCCCTTCGAGTCGTTGATCCACGTCACGCCGTCCAGCTCGCGCACGGTTTCGATGCGGTGCTCCACGCCCCTGAAGGTTTTGAGCACCTCGCGCATCGTTTCGCAGGGCACGCCCATTACGCCGGCAATCGCCACGGCGGCCAGCGCGTTTTCAAGGTTGTGCGGGCCGGGGATATACACCTCGTCGCAGCGGCAGACCCGCCGCTCGCCCTCGCCGAGCTTCAAAACGATGTGCTGATCCTCGACATACGCGCCGAAGGGCACCTTCTCCCGGCGGGAGAACCACGCCACCTGCGCCCTCAGCCCCTTGGCCATCTCGCGGCAGGTCGCATCGTCGTAGTTGAACACGGCGACGTCCTGCGCCGTCTGGCGGTCAAAGATGCGCCGCTTCATCGCGATATAGACGGCCATCGAGCCGTGGCGGACGATATGATCCTCCGTGATGTTGAGCACCGCGCCCACGTGCGGGTGGAACTGGCTGATGCCCTCGCACTGATAGCTGCTCACCTCGGCCACCGTCACGTCGTCCGCCTTGGAAATGCCCGCCGTCGCGGTGATCGGGTAGCCGATGTTGCCGACAACGTGCGTCGTGCGCCCCGCCGCGCGGAACAGCTCGCCCACCAGCGTCGTGGTGGTCGTCTTGCCGTTCGTGCCGGTGATGGCGACAAGCGCGCCCTTCGTCAGCCGCGCGCCCAGCTCCAGTTCACCCATGACCTCCACACCCTGCGCAATCGCGCTCTGCACAAACGGCTTTGCCCACGCGATGCCGGGGCTGATAATCATCATATCCTGACCGGCGATCAGCGCGTCGGCCGCCTGCCCCAGCGCAAAGACGCAGCCCGGTGCGCGCAGCTCATCCAGCGCGCCGCCGAAATCCGCTTCCGGCTTCGTGTCGGTAATCGTCACCTGCGCGCCGAGGCTCAAAAGCAGCTTGGCCGCCGCAATGCCGCTGCGCGCCATGCCGCAGACCAGCACGCGCTTGCCGTTTACGTTCATACTCATCCGCCTCCGCTTGTCTTACAAAACGCCCAGCAGCGTAATCACGCAGAGAATGGCCGTCGTCACCATATACATGGTCACAATCTTCGTCTCGTGAATGCCGCAAAGCTCAAAATGGTGATGAATCGGCGCCATTTTGAAGATACGCTTGCCATGCGTCTTTTTGAAATATGTGATCTGGATGATATCCGA
This sequence comes from uncultured Eubacteriales bacterium, assembly GCA_900542395.1. Lineage (GTDB taxonomy): Bacteria > Bacillota > Clostridia > Christensenellales > Aristaeellaceae > Ventricola. The sequence goes on along the minus strand of UQNM01000117.1, from coordinate 998 downwards.
GAGGCTGCTCATCAGCATCCAGAACGCAATCAGCACCAGAATCAGCGGCTGGCGCAGCAGCATGGCCGCGGCCACCACCGCGCCGCCGATGAACATCGAGCCGGTATCGCCCATGAACATCTGCGCCGGATAGGCGTTGCGGGCGAGGAACGCCATGCACGCGCCGCACATCGCCGCGCACCCCACGCCGAGGCTCCCCAGCGAGGCCGCGCCGCAGAGCACGGCGAGCGTCGCGAAATCGACCATGGAAACGCTGGTCAGCAGGCCGTCAAGGCCGTCGAGCAGGTTGGCGCTGTTGGTCGTGCCCACGATGATGAACATCATCATCGGGATGTACCAGATGCCCAGATCCCATTCCACGCGGAAGAACGGCACCTTGATGACGGAGCCGACCTGCGGGTGGAAGTAGCAATAGCAGGAGAACGCCAGCGCCAGCAGCGTCTGAAAGATCATCTTCTGCTTGGGGGTCAGGCCGCCGTTCTTGCCCTTGCGGATCTTGGTCATGTCGTCCACAAAGCCGATGCACAGGTTGCCCAGCGCCATCAGCAGCATGGCCAGCAGCATGTTCTGCCCCATCGGCACGCTGTAATCGTTCATCACCAGCGCCGCGGCGATGGCCGCGCCCGCAATGACGAGGCCGCCCATCGTCGGCGTACCCTGCTTTTTCTTGTGCGCTTCCGGCGCAAGCTCGTAGATATTCTGGCCGAACTTGAGCTTATGCAGCACGGGCAGCATCGCCTTGCCCAGCACAATGCCGACCGCAAACGCAATCAGCAGGGTTATCATCATCCTTTGCATGCTCCTCATTCCTCCGAAGCGCGGGATTGACCCGCTTGATAGGCTTTACTCGGCGCGGTTTTCGCCGGCGATTTCTTCCAGCAGCTCGGACACGATCACCTTTTCGTCGAACGGATGCTTCACGCCCCGAATCTCCTGATACGTTTCGTGCCCCTTGCCGGCCAGCACCACGATGTCGCCGCTGACGGCCATCTCCATCG
>UQNM01000116.1 GCA_900542395.1 uncultured Eubacteriales bacterium | reverse complement strand
GTAGCAAGCCTCCATCAGCCGCTTCCCGGCGCGCCTGCCGGTCGTCTTCGCCGCCAGACCGTCCGCGCGAAGCCCCGCGCGCCGAGCCGTCATCACCGCGCGGCGCAGGTGATAATCGCTCGTCACCACCAGAACGCGCCCCGTTCCGCCCAGCAGCGCCGCGGCGTTGCGGCAGTTTTCCATCGTGTCCCTTGATTGGTCTTCCCAGATCAAGACCCGCTTCGGCACGCCCAGCGCCGCGAGCATGCGCGCCATCACTTCCGCCTCCGAGCGCCTGTGACCGGGCAGACATCCGCCGCACAGCACCAGACGCGCGCATGCGCCGTCCCGATACGCCCGCGCCGCCGCCATCACCCGGCGCGCCAGCTCCTCCGTCGGCGCGTCGTCCGCGTCCAGCTCCACGCCGAGCACCAGCGCCGCGTCATACGGCGGTTTCACAGCGCCTCCAGCATGGCCAGCAGCTCCTGCGGATTGGCCGCGATTCGCGCCGCGCCCGCTTCCCGGAGGCATTGCACCGAGCGGAAGCCCCAGCTCACCGCGCAGCAGGCCACGCCCGCGTTGCGCGCCGTCTCCACGTCCACATCCGAATCGCCGATGTAGACGGTCTCCGCCCGCGTCACACCCAACTGGCGCATGGCCTCCAGCACGCTGTCCGGCGCGGGCTTCCTTCTGCGGCTGGGGTCGTCGCCGATGGCCGCCTGCATCCGCTCGCCGAAATAATCGCGGCTCAGCGCCTTCACCGCAAAATCAATTTTGTTAGAAACAATCGCCAGTTTTACGCCCTGCGCGGCCAATGCGTCCAGCATCGGCAGAATCCCGTCGTAGGGCTTTGTGCGGTCACGGCTGTGCGCGCCGTAATGCGCGACAAACGCGTCGTAGACCGCCTGAAATTTCGGGTTTTCCCGCCCGTTCGGCACGGCGCGCTCGATCAGCTTGCCGATGCCGTTGCCGACAAACATCCGCACCTCGTCCGTCGTGTGCGTCGGCAGGCCGTTCGCCGCCAGCGCCGCGTTCGTGCTCGCCGCCAGATCGTCCAGCGTGTTGAGCAGCGTGCCGTCCAAATCCCAAATTGCCGCCTTGATGTTCATGCGCTTCATCCCTTTCCGTTTTTCGCGCCTTATTGTACCGCATGCCGCCGCTTTCGTCAAATCCCATCTTCCATTTTTTGGTTTTCGCTGTATAATAGGGATTCAGAAGCATTTTTTAGGGAGGCCTTTTCTTTGCAGCAGGATTTAACGCAGGGCTCCATTCGCGCCGGGCTGATTCGCTTCAGCCTGCCGCTGATCGCGGGCAATCTGCTTCAGCAGCTCTATAACGTCGCCGACACGCTGATTGTCGGCCGCTTTCTGGGCAACGTCGCCCTTGCAGCCGTCGGCAGCGCGTTTTCGCTGATGATTCTGCTCACAAGCCTCGTCCTCGGGCTGTGCATGGGCAGCGGCGTCGTCTTCAGCCAGCTTTACGGCGAGGGGAACATGGATAAGCTCAAGACCGCGATGACCAACGCCTTCTGTCTTATTGCGGCGCTGTCCCTCCTGCTGACGGCGCTCAGCTACGCGCTGCTCGATGCGTTCATCGTGCTGCTGCGCGTCCCGCCGGAGGCCGTGCCGGATATTACGAGCTATCTGCGGGTGATCTTCACGGGCATTTTCTTCACCTTCCTGTATAACTTCTTCGCGGCGGCGCTGCGCAGCGTCGGCAATTCGCTTGCGTCTCTGCTGTTTCTGCTGCTCTCCACGGTGGTGAACATCGCGCTCGATCTGCTGTTCGTGCTCGTCCTGCATCGGGGCGTTGCCGGCGCGGCGCTGGCGACGGTGATCGCGCAGGGGCTTTCTGCGGCGGGCATTGCGCTGTATTTCTTCTTCCGCCTCCCCAAGCTCCGCCCGCGCCGCTCGAATTTCCGGCTGGATCGTCCGCTGCTTTCCCGCATCGCGAGCGTCAGCGTGCTGACAAGCGTGCAGCAATCCATTATGAATTTCGGTATTCTGCTCGTGCAGAGCCTCGTCAACAGCTTCGGCGTCGCGACGATGGCGGCGTTCGCGGCGGGCGTGAAAATTGATTCGTTCGCCTATTCCCCCGCGCAGGATTTTGCCAACGGGTTTACGACCTTCGTTGCGCAGAACACCGGCGCGGGCAAGCCGGAGCGCGTGAAGCAGGGCATCCGCGAAGCGGCGCTGCTTTCGCTCTCCTTCTGCGCCGTCGTTTCCGCGCTGGTCTTCCTCTTTGCGCGGCCGCTGCTCACGCTGTTCATCGACCCCGGCGAGCGCGAGATTCTGGCCGTCGGCGTGCATTATCTGCGCGTGGAGGGCGTGTTCTACGTCGGCATCGGCCTGCTGTTTCTGCTCTACGCGATCTATCGCGGGCTTGAGCAGGCGGGTATGTCCGTCGTGCTGACGGTGATTTCGCTCGGTCTGCGCGTCGCGCTGGCCTATGCGTTCGCACCGCACTTCGGCGTGACGGCCATCTGGCTGGCGATTCCGATTGGCTGGTTCATCGCGGACGCGGTGGGGCTGATTCGGCTGAAAGCCGCCCTGCCGCATTAAAAAAAGCGGGCTTGACCCGCTTTTTTTAATGTGGTTTTCGATCAACGATATAGATGGCCAGCGGCAGATAGCGACTGAATTCCGCCGGGGTTTCCAGCTTATACTGCGCGTGCCTGTGGTTGCAGAAATACTGGTTCACCGAGCAGGGTTTGTGTCCTTGGCGGCGGCCGTCGCCCTGTTATGGCCGATGGTCAGGCCGACGTCGTTTTTCCCCAGCGCTTCGTCCAAGGCCGCCATGTCGATTGGCGCGTCATACTTAATGATGAATATGTCCCCTCGCCGTCCGCGACGGGGCGCTCCTCGTCCTCCAGAATCGGCAGCGCGATTTCGTCCTCGTCGCCCTCGCGGCTGATTTCGCCCGGCGTAGCCTCGCCGGGTTCGGGCCAGACGACCACCGGAGTCGGCGGCAGCGCGTCCGTCGTCTCGCCGCCCTCGTCAGCGACCGGACGATCCGCCGTCTCGTCTTCGTCGAGCGGCAGCGCGCTGACGTTCTCGTCCTCGGTCGATGCGTTCGGTTCGCCGCTCTCCGTCTCGGCGGGCACTTCCCCGCGCGCGCCGTTCTTCTTCCAAATCACCTTCGTCTGCGCGCCCGGCTGTTCGGAGCTGTTCGCCTCGCTCGCCTGCTCTTCCTCGCCCTCCGCGTGGGCATGGCTGGCGCGGATCGGCAATTTGGGGTTCATCATCAGCATGGCGGCAACCAGCATGGCAGCGGTGTATCTCTTCTTCATGGCGGACGCTCCCTTTCACTTATCGCGCATTTCGACGCTTTTTCTCACACGCCAAATGTCGCTTTATGTCGTTTTATGTCGTTTCTTGGCACGAAATCGATTTCGTTATGGTATACAAAAAACACGTAACACTCTCTGTAAATTATCTCTATCATAGCACATGTATGATCTTTATTCAACGTTTTTTGAAAACATTCCATCTGTTTTTATGTTTATTTTTACAAACACATTGCGAAAATTTTTCGTTTTAGCATGGCAAAAAGGGCGCTTTCGCGCCCTCGGGGTCATTTTCGAAACGCCAGCATCGCGCCCTTTCCGGCAGGATGCAGTTCCTCCTCCGCGACGCGCAGCCGCTTGGCCGTCTCCCAGCGGGATTCCCCCTTGGCCGGCCAGACGAGCACAAAGCCGCGCTCCTGCCGGGCGGCGGGCTGCTGCACCACGTCGATCACCGCGTCGAGCGGGCGCACGCCGTGCTTGATAACATACAGCCCCACGACGCATCGCACCTCCGCGCGGTCGCTGGTCGCCGGTCCGGGCGTCGCCTCGATGACGCGCGCCTGCACCTGCGCATCCTCGGTCGTCTCGATGGGGAAGGTCATCGCGAACGGTTCCCGCGTGTGTATGGCCATCGGGATATCCGAATCCATCGGCAGATAGATCAGCGTCACGGCCATCACGCCCTCCGCGTCAAGCCGCTTTCCCGCGGGTGTGGCCGCCGTGATCGTCGGCTGCGCGAACGCGGCGAGCACCGTACCGATGGGCGGCGCGTCCTTCGCCAGCGCGATGGGCAGGCGGATGCTTTCGCGAACGTCGCTGCTCTCCTCGAAGGCATGCACGTCAAACCGCTCTTTTTGCGGGATGAGCGCGTCGCCCGATACGCTGTACAGGTCTTCGAGCAGCTCCTTTTCCTCCTGCACGCAGCCGCTCAGGCGAACGCGCACCTCCGCCTCCACGCGCAGCGTCCGCCGTTTGTCATCCGC
>UQNM01000115.1 GCA_900542395.1 uncultured Eubacteriales bacterium | reverse complement strand
TGGCAGCAACAACCGAAAACCTCTTAGGAAACCTTCGGGCAAAAATACTTAGTTTCTCTTGAAATGTTGGTTTTATTAGCTTAACAGCGTTTCATATAATGTAATCAAACCCCGCGTCGGCGTGTTTCATCAAATCCGAGAGGGTATAGCTGTCCAGATAGTCGCGGATCAGCTTGCTGAGCCCCTGCCACATGGGATAGGTTCGGCAGCTTGCCATCCTCGCGCAGGGCTCGTGCGGCTCGCACAGGCAGGCCACCGGCGCAAGCGAGCCCTCCGTGATTTCCAGAATCCGGCGGACGGTGAATTGATCCGGCGTGCCGTTCAGGCGATAGCCGCCGCCCTTGCCGCGCACGCCGATGAGCACGTTGTTCTGCACGAGCAGCTTGACGATGCTTTCCAGATATTTTTCGGAAATCTCCTGTCGGGCGGCGATCTCTTTGAGGGGCACGTAGCCGCCCCCGCGCTCGTGCTCGGCCATATCCACCAGCATGCAAGAAAGGGGTGCAAAAATGCTTGACCTCCGCCGAATGTGGGATTGTAATTCCGCCAACCGACCGGAAAGGTGGGTTGCAAACGCCGAAAAGGAGGAATTTGCCATGAGCAGGATCTATGCGCAGAACCCGAACGTGCGGGTGGTCGCGGTGGAACCGGCGTCCTCCCCGGTGTTGAGCCGCGGCGTTGCGGGCGCGCACAAGATTCAGAACATCGTCGTGCTTCTGCCGGATACGGGCGACCACTATCTGTCCACGCCGCTGTTTGCGGAATAACGGGGGAACGCCGGGGCTTTGCGATTCGGAGAAAAACATCATAGACGGAGCATGCTTAAAGCGATTTAAGCGTGCTTTTTTAACGCATAGAAAATCCCATAAAATCGCCTGCAAAAGCGCTGCTCTATATCGGTTTAACCGAGAAAAGAGGCTAAACCATAGGATAAAACTATGGCTGGCGGCAGGAAACGGGGATTTGACCTTTGTGCTCTCTGCCCGTATAATACAGTCACCGAATCGGAAAACGATCATCCAAAACGAAACGGGAGGATTTGAACATGCTGTTTCACCCGGGCGGGAGCAGAAGCCGAATGTGCTGAGCGCCGAACCCCCGCCGCCAAACATCATTTTGACGTTATAAAGGAGATTGCATCTTATGAATCGCATTGCCAAGAAAATCGTTACGCTGGCCGCGACGGCCGCGCTCGCCCTGACCTCTGCCGCCGCGCTGGCGGCCGCCCCGCTCCAGCTCGGTGTGCCGGACGACGGCACGAACCTCTCCCGCGGCATCAAGCTGCTGGAAGCCGCGGGCTTCATCGAGGTTGATCCGGCGGCGGGCTACACCCCGGAAATCAAGGACATCACCAAGTGCCTCTACAACGTGGAGGTGACCCCGATCGCGGCGAACACGCTGCCCTCCACGTTGGGCGATTTTGCCGCCTCCACCATCAACGGCACCTACGCCGTGCCCTACGGCCTGATCCCCTCCCGCGACGCGCTGCTCATCGAGAAGCAGGATGAGAACGGCGAAAACCCGTATGTGAACGTGGTCGTCGCCCGCACTGCGGACAAGGACAACGAGGTTTACAAGAAGGTCGTCGAGGCCTATCAGACCCAGCTTGTCGCGGAATTCCTGCTGGTCAATTACCACGAGACGTTCTTCCCGGCCTTCCCGTATGACGAAAGCGCGACGTTTGCCGTGACCGAGGACAACGTTTCCGAGATTTCCGGCTACAAGTCCTCCAAAGAGGGCAAGACCGTCGTGAAGATCGGCGTGTGCGGCGGCGTGAGCAACAACGAGCAGTGGATCGCAACCCAGAAGGTGCTCGACGACGAGGGCGCGAACATCTACATCGAGCTGGTGGAGTTCGACGCATACAACCTGCCCAACGAGGCGCTCAACAGCGGCGACATCGACCTGAACGCCTTCCAGCACAAGGCCTACCTCGCCAAGGACTGCGGCGCGAACGGCTATGACCTCACCGTCATCGGCGATACCCTGATCGCCCCGCTGTGCATCTACTCCGAGAAGCACGATTCCATCGACGCGATCAAGGAAGCGGCCGGCGCGAAGTAAGCAAAAGGCACCCTTTCAAGGGGCTGTCAAGCTCAATCCAGATATTTCAAGAATCAAAAAACTAAGCATTTTTAGAATATGGGGCTTTGCCCCATCGCCCCACCAAAGGGCTTTCCGATCGCCCTTTGGAAACCTTCGGGCAAAAAACTTAGTTTCTCTTGAAAGAACGGTTTTGTTAGCTTGGCAGCTCCCTTTTCCTGTTTATCATTGATAAAGCGAGGTATCCCCATGATTCAAATCGGGAACATGAACAAGGTGTTTCACCTCAAGAGCGGCGACGTGACCGCGCTGGACAACGTGACCCTCAACATCGAGGACGGCATGATTTACGGCGTGATCGGCTATTCCGGCGCGGGCAAATCGACGCTGGTGCGCTGCCTGAATCTGCTGGAAACGCCGGACGACGGCACGCTGAGCGTCGGCGATTCCGGCGTGATTACGCTCAGGGGCGGCAAGGCCTACGACGCGCAGGGCAGGAAGCTGACCGAAAGAAAGCTCGGCGCGATGCGGCGGGGCATCGGCATGATCTTCCAGCATTTCAACCTGCTGGATCGCTCGACCGTGTTTGAAAACATCGCCTATCCGCTGCGCTACACCGGCATGAAGAAGGCCGATATGGAAGCGCGCGTGTTTGAGCTGCTGGATCTGGTCGATCTGCGCGACAAAGCGGACGTGTATCCCTCCCAGCTTTCCGGCGGGCAGAAGCAGCGCGTCGCCATCGCCCGCGCGCTGGCGAACAAGCCGCGGGTGCTGCTCTCCGACGAGGCGACCAGCGCCCTCGACCCGGACGCGACGGAGGCTATTTTGAACCTGCTCCGCGATTTGAACCGCAAGCTCGGGCTGACCATCGTGCTCATCACGCACGAGATGGCGGTCATCAAATCCATCTGCCGGCGCGTGGCGGTGATGGAGAACGGGCGCGTCGTCGAGGAGGGCGACGTATACGACGTGTTCGCGCACCCGCGCGCGGCGATTACCCGTCGGTTCGTCGCCTCCGCGTCCGCGCTGAGCAAGGTGGATAAGCTCATCGAGGAGGGGAGCGCGCTGGTCAAACCCGCCGCGGACGAGAAGCTCGTCCGCCTGACCTTCCATAAGGACTGCGTGGGCGAGCACGTGATCTCCACCGTCTCCCGCGAATTCGGCGTGGACATCAATATCGTGCTGGCCAACGTCGAGGTGATCGAGGATAATCCGCTGGGCGGCATGGTCGCCCTGCTCGGCGGCGGGGAAAAGCAGGTGGCCGCCGCGCTCCAGTATCTGAACGAAAACCATGTGTATACGGAGGTCATTGCCGATGGAAGCATTTGAAACGTTGATTGAGCGGATTGCGCCGAATCTGTACGCCTATCGGGATCGTTTTTTCACCAGCTTTGCGGCGACGTTTGAGATGTTCGGCAAGGCGGGGCTGATCGCGTTTGTCGTCGGCCTGTTCTTCGGCGTGCTGCTGGTGGTCACGCGCAAGAGCGGCGTGCGCGAGAATCTGCTCGTCTATCAGGTCGTGAACATCGTCATCAACGTGTTCCGCTCGATTCCGTTTATCATCCTGCTGATTTTCCTCATCCCGCTGACGCGCGCGGTGGTCGGCTCGGCCATCGGCGTGAAGGGCGCGATTCTGCCGCTGGTATTCGGCACGGTGCCGTTTTACACGCGCCAGGTCGAGGTCGCGCTGGCCGGCGTGAACGAGGGCAAGGTCGAGGCCGCGCGCAGCATGGGCTCGGGCACGCTGGGGCTGATCTTCCGCGTGTATCTGCATGAGGCCGTGCCGGAGCTGATCCGCGTGACGACGGTGACGGCCATCAGTCTCATCGGCCTGACGACGATGGCCGGTGCAGTCGGCGCGGGCGGCATCGGCAGCTTTGCCATCAACTACGGCCAGAACCAGAACCATCAGGATATCGTCAACGTCTGCGTGGTGGTGCTGCTGATCGTCGTGTTCATTTTGCAGAGCTTGGGCAATGCGCTGGCGCGGCGCACGACGAATAGGGGATTGTTCAGGAAGGTGCATAAATAAATTTCGCGTTTCGCATCTCCTGCCCCCGGACACGCCCCGCAGGGCGGTTTGTCCGGGACGTGAAGCCCCCGTTCCCGGGTGCAGGGTGTCCCTGCTCGTTTTAAGGGGTGTGGGGGTCAAGGGGGCGAAGGGGGAAATCGAAATCCCCCTAAGCTCCCCTTGCCTGCGGAGCACGTCTTTGCATCGTCCGCAGACGATGCTCTTCTCATCGGCGGTAGCGATCTTTTATTGATGCTTTTAGGGAGAACGCGCTCCGCTAGGCCTAGGGGATTAGGGGGAGATTTCGATTTCTCCCCCTTAA
>UQNM01000114.1 GCA_900542395.1 uncultured Eubacteriales bacterium | reverse complement strand
GAGCCGTAGCCGCCGTTCTGAAAAAAATCGCCCAACTGCGCGTCGTGCCATGCCGCCCGATCCTCCTCGGATAGCAGGCCGCGCTCCACCGCCAGATCGCCCAGCTCCGCCAGAAAAGCCTCGTAGCTGTCCTCCAGCGCAAGCAGGTCGTCCACGCTCAGGAGCGGGCTTCCCTCGTCCGCGAGCGCCGGAGGGGCGAACGCCGCCAGCGCAAGCAGGAAAAGCGCGATGCGTTTGCGCATAAATCAAAGCCTCCCGCGTTATTTCGTGAAATAAACGATGTCGCTGACGTCGCGCTCGCGCGAGCCGCTGGTCTTGTTGACGCGCTGGCTGCCGAGGATCATCGTCGCGCTTCCGCCGCCGTCGAGGTTATACGCAACCTTGCAGCCCTGCTCAACAAACACCTGCTGGAGCTCCTGCAAGGTCATGCCCTTGTCGCTCCAGCCGTCGCGGCGGCCGTCGGCGACGACGAGCACATAGTGGTTCGCGTCCACCTGACCGATGGCCGTGCGCGGCTCCCTGATCGTGTCCTTTGTGGAGATGATGTATTTTTCCGGCAGCTCCACCGCCTCGCCGTCGTTGACCAGCAGCGGGCCGAAGGTGAAGCTCTGCACAGCGCCCTCGTCGATGTACTTCTGCCCCTCGCCCGCGGCGTATGTGCCGCGCGGCAGGGCGATAAACGTGCCGTCGCGCATCACCAGAAGCTGGTCGCGGCTGGATGCCGCGTCGCGGTAGAGCACGCCGTTGCGGATGACCAGCCCGTTTTTATCCTTGTAGTTGTAATAGTCGCCGTTGATGGCCAGAATCGCGCCGTGGCGCTCGGCGATGGCGCTGGTGGCCTCCGCGTTATTCTTGGAATACTGCTCCCCGGCGAACGCGGTCTGCATCTGCGCCGGGTCGCTGACATAGACGTTCGCCACAAAGAAGCGCAGGTTCGTGCGGTTGAACGCATAGCACCACTGGTCAATCGTGATCTTGATCGTGTCGCCCTCGTAGGTCGTCGTATCCTCGATGGTTTTGGCATTCGGTTCGGTCGCCGCAAGCGCGCAGACCGGCAGGCAGAGCGCCAGCATCAGCGCCGCCCGGCAGATGATTTTTTTCATAAATGACTCCTTTGGTCACGCATGTCGCGTGTCGGCTTCTTCAAAGCGAAAGCCCCTTGATATGGTTTCATAGTGCGGTTGGGGCAGCGCCCCTCATCGATTCCCTTTACTGCGCCGTAAACATGATGACGTCGCTGACGGAGCGCTCCTTGCCGCCGGAGGGCATGTTGATGACCTCGCCCCGGAAATAGAGCGTCGTCGAGCCGCCGCCGTCCAGATTGAACGCAAATTCCGCGCCCTCGTCGAGGAAGAGCTGCTGTAACTGTGGGATGCTCGCGCCGGTGGAATAGCCCTCGCGGCGGCCGTCCACCACGATGACGATGTAATGCAGCGGGCCGAGCTGACCGATTGCCGTTCGCGGCTCGTAATATCCGTCGTGGCAATTCACGTAGAAGCTCGAGGGCAGCGTCGCGGCCTTGCCGTCTTCGACCAGCACCGGGCCGAATTCGAAGGTCTGCCACGTCTTCGCCTGCTCCAGCTTGTTGGCGACGAGCCCCTGCTTGCCGCTTCTGTCCGTCTGAGCGGAGAGGTCGCCGTTTTGATCCACCACCAGCAGATGGTGCTTCTTGATGTTCTGCCGGCGCAGCACCTCGCCGTTGCGGATAATCACGCCGTCGCGGTGATAGCGGCAGAAATCCGCGTTGATCGCCAGCACCGGGTTGTATCGCCCGGCGATGTCGCTGACCGCCTCGTAAATGCCGCTCTTGAAATCGTCGCCCGCGAACGCCGTCCGGAATTGCTCGACGCGCTCGAGCTGGATATCGCAGACGAAATACGTCATGCCGTCCTTCGTCTTCTGCTCGATGGAAACGGTGATGCCGTCGGATTCATAGTGGAGCTGACCCGGCTCGTAGTGCTTGAAGCCGGTGGATGTGTCCGCCGTGGTCTGCGTCTGCGCCGTCTCCTGCCGGGTTTCTTCCTGCGCGAGGATCGTCTCCTGCTTGGCTTCCTGCTTCACTTCCTGCTTTTCCTGATCCGGATTAAAGCTGGCCGCCGCGGCCAACGCGCTGTCCGGCTCGGGCGTAGCGCCGGGAAGCTGCTGCACCGTCTTTTCGTTCTGGATGACCGCCCACTGGCTGAAACGCTCCTGCACGCTCGGCACGTCGCCCATCGGCGCGCTGGCGTTGCACAGCGTCAGCAGCAAAACGGCGCAGACCGCGCCGCCCAGCCAGCGGTCGATATGCCGATGGTCAAACGTCGGCATATCGAAATATCGCTTGCGAATCGCCGGTTCGAAGGTGCGCTTGTCCCCCGGCGGGGGCGGCGGCGCTTTGTCATAGCGCCGGGGCGGGGTGCGCTTAAACTGGTCAAGCGGCTTCATGGATGTCTCCTCTGCACTGAAATGAAAAAATGCTATCGTTTATTATACTTCGATTGCGGTTTCGTGTCAAACGGGCGCGGGCTTCTTTTTGTCAGCTGCTTAAACTTTCCAGATATCCTTCCAGCGCCTGCACGTCGTCGAACATCCGCCCGTCGCGAAGCTCGTCCTGCTCCTCCCCGGCGGCCAGCGCAATGGGGATATCCGTCCGGCGCACGACGGTCAGCGTCTCCCCGGTCGTGTTCTGCAAAACGGCGAGCAGGCCGTCGTCCCCCGCCCGCAAGACCCAGTGCAGCGGGCAGGGCACGTCCATGCGCGTACTCACGTCCACCTCAGCGGCGGAAAAGCCCGTCACCGCCGCGTTTTCATACAGCCCGCCGATTTCCTTTTCCAGCGCGCCGCGCGTCAGCCCGACGAGCCGGACGGGCAGCTTTTCCCGCCGCTGGACGCTGTGGCCGCAGGGCGCGTAATACATCGTTCGGTGCAGATATGCGTCCCTGTCCGTTTTGACGGAAAGATCCGCCCCTGCGGGCGCTTCCACGGCGTGCGTTTCCCGCGCCGTCTGCGGTTTCTCCGCGCTCGGCGCATCCGCCCCCTGCGCGGGCAGCAGGCAGAGCATCGCGGCCAGCGCCACGACGATCAGCAGATAGCGATAAGAAGCATGCAAACGATCATCTCCTTTTTGCGCTCATTGTGCGCAGGAGAAGGACGGCGCATGATGGAAATAAATTGTTTTTAGGAAAATCCGAACAAACGGTTCTTCCGCATCGTCTATAAAGTATAGGAGGTGATGCGCACATGGCGGTCATCACAAATGAAAACGCCCGGCAGCGGCTCGTCCGATTGGTTGAACAATACCAAACCGATCTGCTTCGCCTGTGCTATATCCAGTTGCACGATACCGCGTTGGCCGAGGACGCGGTACAGGAAACCTTTATCAAGGCCTACCGCTCATTTCCCTCCTTTCGCGGGGACTGCAGCGAAAAGACTTGGCTGATGCGAATTGCCGTCAACACCTGTCGCGACATGATTCACTCCGCATGGTTTCGCCATCTGGATCGTCGAATTACGCCTGAACAGCTTCCGGAATCCTGCGAACGGGCGGATGAAGAAGCTGTCGATTTGACCATCGAGGTCATGCGGCTTTCGCAAAAGCACCGCGAGGTCATTCTTCTGTACTATTACGAAAACATGACGACCGATGAGATCGCGCAGGCGCTCGGCGTTGCCAAATCAACCGTCTCTGTTCGCCTTGAACAAGGCCGTCAAAATCTTCGGAAAATGTTGGAAAGGAGGCGCTCTCATGGATGAATTTCGCCAGAATAACCGTCTGCGCGGCGCGCTGGATGCGGCGCTTTCCGGGCTGAACGGCGACCCCGCCCTCGCTCAGCGTGTTCTCCGCTGTGCCGAAGAAAAACCAAGGGCGGCGAAGAAGTTGTCCGTCGGCCTTGTATTTGCCCTTGTCGCGCTGCTGGCGGCCACAGGCATCGCCGCGGCGGCGGCGCTCAATCTGTTTGAAAAATTCGGCCAGAATGATCGCCGCTTCGCTGAAATCGCGCCTCAAACCGCCATCAGCGCGGAATCTTCCGTCGCTCAAACCGAGAAAACAGGCACTGTCGCCGCGTCCATCACCAACGCTTATTACGACGGCGAATCGCTGCTGATCGGCTACTCAATTCAAGGCTTTTCGAGCTTTGAGCCTTTTTCGCCGACGGATGAACAGTTGGCGCGGATGCGCCCGACCGACGCTGTCCCTGCGAGACTGAACGAATCCCATCTTGCCGAGGCGTTTGAAGCCGCCCGGCAGGCCGGAACCCCTTGGGGCATGGCCACCTATCGCATCGCGGTATCCGACCACACCTACACGGACGACGACCTTGACCTCGGCCCTTGGACGGAAACCGAAGACGCTTCCGACCCCGATTGCCTTTTAGCCATCCGTGATTTTGACGCTTTGCCGGAAACCGCAAAAAATCGGGATTCGCTTTCCCTCCATGCCGCCGTCTATCAGTATGCCGTGTTTGATTATTTCGACGGTCATTCCATGTATACGACGACCGAACGCACCGAATTATTCCCGCTGACCGCAACTGTAAATCGCATCAGCCGCGATTCCGCGCTGTTTATGGGCTTCGAAACGGTGAAAGGCGCAAAAATCGGGCTTTCCGTTCAGGTTTCTGAAATCCGCCTGACGGCAAAAATGACGGCCGTTGACGGCACATTTCCTTCGATTCCAGACGATTCCTGGTTCGACCTGTTGCTGACGGATGAAGACGGAGAGGCCTTTTCCCCCGCATCCTTTGAGATTCTGGATCGTCAAACGATGTGCTTCACCTTCGACGGCAACGGCCAAATGCCGACGACCCTCAACGCCAGTCTGTTGATTGTCAGCCCTTCCGGCCAAACGGAATCCATCCCCATCGTGCTTGACGTCAACGGATAATTGAATCGAGTAGGAGGGGGTGATTAACCCCCGTCCTCTCACCGCACCGTGCGTACCG
>UQNM01000113.1 GCA_900542395.1 uncultured Eubacteriales bacterium | reverse complement strand
CCGGAATACCGAGGGACAGCAGCGGAACCATCGCGCCGCCGGTCGCGGCGTTGTTGGAAGCCTCGGAAGCGGCGATACCGTCGATGATACCGGTGCCGAACTTCTCCGGATGCTTGGAGAGCTTCGTCTCCATCGTGTAACACATGAAGGAAGCGATGGTCGCGCCCGCGCCCGGCAGAATGCCGACGACCGTGCCGACGATGGAGCAGCGCAGCATCGTCCACTTGATGCTCCAGATTTCCTTGAGGGAAGGCATCTTCGTGTTGACCTTGCCGCCGGAAACGCCGTCCTCCGCGGAGAGGCGCTTCTTCTTCGGGTCGGTCTGCTTGAAGACCTCGGTGACCGCGAACAGACCGATCAGCACCGGGATCATGTCGATACCGGCCAGCAGGTTGCGGCTGCCGAAGGTCAGGCGCTGCACCGCATACATCTTATCCTGACCGACGCAGGCCATCAGCAGACCCAGCAGGCCGGAGATGATGCAGGTGAGGATGTGGTCGCTGTCCAGGCACGTCAGGATCGACAGACCCATGAACGTCACGGCGAACAGGTCGCTCGGGCCGAACTGGAGCGCGGCCTTCGTCAGCGGCTGAGACAGCAGGAACATCGCGATGGCGGAGAACAGGCCGCCGATGGCGGAGGCCAGCAGCGCCACGCCCAGCGCCTTGCCCGCTTCGCCGCGCTGCGCCATGGGATAGCCGTCAAACGTCGTCGGCGCGGAAGAAGGCACGCCCGGAATCTTGAACAGAATCGCTGTGATCGAGCCGCCCGTGATGGACGAGCAGTAAATCGCGACGAGGAAGACGATGGCCGGAATCGGCTCCATCGTGTAGGTGAAGGTCAGGCCGAGAGCGACGGCCATCGTCGCGGAAACGCCCGGCAGCGCGCCGAAGATCGTACCGAGGATGATGGCGACGCAGACCATCAGGAACATGCCCGGATTAAACACGGCGGCCGCACCGGAGGCAAGAAGTTGACCCAAACTCATATCGCTGTCGCCTCCTTAAAAGATGTTCTTGACCGCGCCCACGATGGATTCGAGCCACAGCGCGAAGTTGCGCAGGAAGCCGACCGTGCCGCGCGGCAGGTTGACGCTGAGCATGCCGCTGAAGACGATGTAAAGCACCATCGTGATGCAGACGGACGCGATCAGCAGGCGGACGATGTTCTTCTCTCCGATCAGCAGGCCGTAGAAGAAGAGAATGAACAGCGAGGTGACGATGAAGCCGACCGTATCCAGAATGAAGGACGCGACGACCATGATCACAATGCCGAAAAACAGCTTGCTTTTGAGAAACGCCGGGATGCTTCCGACGAACGCGCCGAGCGTAAATTCCGGCTTTCCCCTGTTCTTCCTGATGATCTGGATGATGTTCACGATCAGGCAGATCTCAAGCAGAATGATGATTGCCTTTGGCCAAACGTCCGGCTGGAGCGCATAGGGGTTATTCGCCACTTTGGCGGGAACCGCCGCTTCCAGCACATGGGTGAAAAACGTGTAGCCAAAGAAGATGAAGAGCAGAATGTTGATAATCAGTTCAAACACAGTGCCGTCACTCCTTACCCCCCGCAGAAGGGATTTTTTTGTTTGATCCCATCATAATATGCGCGGGGAAATCATGCAAATAGGGAAAAAAATATGTTAAGAATAATCTTAACCTTATATTTCAGCAATATCTAGATTATTTTTCACGTTATTTTATCGCATTAAATTGCTTTAACGGCTTTGCCGCTTTCCTTTGCAGGCTCTGAACGGGCGTGTCGGCATGCGCCAAAACGGAACGGGCGCGAAGCTCGCCGCTTCGCGCCCGTTCCGCTATCATGGGGAAACTCCAATGGTATGGGATGTTGGAGGTATCGTTATACTAATTCGCAGTTAAAATGCTTAACAGAGCGCATCAGATTTTTTGTTCTGACGAAGCCAAGTGAAGTGAGGCGTACTGGAGGTACGTTGAACGGAACGAGGCAAAGTCAGAGCGAAAAAGATGGTGCGCGGATTAAGCCATTTTAACAAGAATTAGTATTAGTCCTCGAAGGTGTACGGCTTGATCTGGCGCACAACGTCGAGGATGGTGCCGTCGCGCGCCTCGAGCACGGCGACAACCTTGTCTTCAAACTGAACCGCGTCCGGACGGCCGACGATGCTGTAGGCCTTCTCCTTGAGCGATTCGATGGAAACGTGCGGGATTCCCGCATCGTCGAGGCACTTGACGAGGTCGGGGCGCAGCGGGTTGACCGCAATGCCGTAATCCGTCACCAGCACGTCCACGCAGTCGCCCGGCGTCGTGACGGTCACAACGTCCTCGCAGACCGTCGCCATGCGGCCGCGCACCAGCGGGGTCACGATGACGCAGACCTTGCTGCCCGCCGCCGTATCCGGGTGTCCGCCCGGCGCGCCGCGAAGCACGCCGTCCGAGCCCGTGAGCACGTTGACGTTGAATTTGGTGTCGATTTCGAGCGCCGCGAGGACGACGAAATCCAGCTTATTGACAAACGCGCCCTTGTTCGCCGGGTTGGCATACTGGCTGGCGCTCATTTCAAAGTGATTCGGGGTCTGGTTGATGGAATTGACCGCGTCGAGGTCAAAGTCCTGCACGTCGATGACCTTGCCGACCTTGCCCTTCTTGAGCAGCTCCACCATCGGGCCGCAAATGCCGCCGATGGCCCAGCCCATCTTGATGCCGCGCTCGTCCATGTATTTTTCCAGGAAGAGGTTCGCCGCGAGGCTCGGGCCGCCAACGCCGGTCTGGAAGGAGAATCCATCCTTGAAATACGGCGTGGAGGCGATGACCTTCGCCACGTTCTCTGCCATCATCAAATCGCGCGGGTTCTGGCTGATGCGCGCCGCCGCGGAGGCGATTTTCTTCGGGTTGCCGATGGAATCGACGACCACGACCGCATCCACGTCAATCGCCTCGACAGAGGCCGGCATGTTCGGGAAATCCACCAGACAATCGGTGACGACAACCACGTGATCCGCGTATTTGGCGTCCGTCATGGCGTAGCCCATCGAGCCGCAGTTGCTCTTGCCGCCGATGCCGCGGCAGTTGCCCACGCAGTCGCTCGTCGGCGCGGCCACAAAGGCGATGTCGATATGCACCTCGCCCGCCTCAATCGCGCGCGGACGGCCGCCGTGGCTGCGGATGATGGCCGGGGTCTTGAGCTTGCCCTCGGAGACAACCTGACCCATTCTGCCGCGAATACCGCTGGTCTGGATGCCGACGACCTTGCCTTCCTCGATGTATTCGGCAATCGGGTCGTGCGCCTCGCCCAGAGACGTGGCGGCGATGGTCAGATCCTTGAGCCCCAGCTCCTCAATCGCGGCCTTCATAACCATGTTCACCACATAGTCGCCGTTGCGCAGGTGGTGGTGGAACGAGAAGGTCATGCCGTCCTTCGCGCCGCACTGGCGCAGCGCGTCGGCCAGCGTCTCTACAATCTTGCTCTCCTGCGGGCGCTCATAGCGGCGGGTGCAGGGGGCGGCTTTCTGCAAATACTTGCCGTCCATGTAATTTTTGCCCTGATAGACCTCCTTGCCGTTCACAAGGAGCGCCTCCGGGATATCGCGTCCAACTGCGTTTTTCATACCAGATCCCCCTCATACATGCCGCAGGCCTTCGCCAGCCTCAGCGTGCGCTCCGCGCCCGGAATGAACGCGACGTCGACCATCTTGCCGTTGACCGTGAATACGCCGATACCGGCGGCCGCAGCCTCGCGGAACGCGCTGACCATGGCCTCCGCCTGCGCGACCTCTTTCTCGGTCGGGGCGAAAATCTGGTGCACCAGCCGAATCTGCTTCGGGTTAATCAAGCTCTTGCCGTCAAAGCCCATCGCTTTGTTCTGGCGAACCTCGGCCTCAAAGCCCTCGTTGTCGTCCAGATCGGTGAACACGGTATCGAAGCACTGCACACCGGCCGCGCGCGCGGCGATGAGCATCTGGCCGCGGGCAACCATCATGTCGATGCCGGAGGGATCGAACTTGGTCTGCATGCACTTGCGGAAGTCGCCGCCGGAAATCGCCACGCCGAACATGCGGTCAGACGCCGAGCAGATTTCGTAGGCGTTGAGGATGCCCTTCGGGCTTTCCAGCGCGGCCATCAGCAGCGTGCGGCCCACCTCAACGCCGAACTCGCGCTCGGCGGCGGCCACATGCTCCTCCACCGTCTTCACGTCCTGCGCGCTCTCGCACTTGGCGATGCGGATGCCGTCCGCGCCGCCCGCGACGCACACGCGGATATCCTCCTGCCAGTGCGGCGTATCCAGGCCGTTGATGCGGACGATGACCTCGGTGCTGCCGTAGTCAATCGTCGTCAGCGCGTGATACAGGGAGAAGCGCGCCGCGTCCTTCTGGTTCTCGGCCACGGCGTCCTCCAGATCGAGCATGATGGAGTCGCAGCCGTAAATGTAAGCGTCCTTGATGAGCCCCGGCTTCTGCGCGTTCATAAACATCATGGTGCGGCGCAGACGGAAGCGCTCCGGCTTCGGGCGTTTGATCATCGGATCACACCTCCCCACGGGATTCCCGCCGCGCTCTTGTCGCAGCTGCGGAACACGGCGCACTCCACGCGCGCCTTGAGCGTGCAATCCAGCGCGCCCTTGTCAACCACCGTGACCTTGCCGCTCTTCACATCGAGGCGGTCAAGGGTTTCCAGCACGGTCTGGCGAATCTGCCGCCCGTACTGATTCATCACGCTGGAAGAGATTTCCAGCTCAATGCCCTGCTGAGCAGGCTCGACCGTCACCAGCGCGTCGCTGGATTCGAGCGTGCCCGCTACGGCGTTTTTCTCAATTTGCATGTTGTTTTCCTCCTAATAGACCGAAGCAGCGCCCGCCCTATCGGCGGGCGCTGCCCCGAAACCTGAAGAAGCGAATCGTCTCGCCGATTCGGTTTATGGATGTGCCTTACTTGGCCGCCTTCTTTTTCTTCATAGCCATGAAGATCGGGCTGAGCAGCAGCACGATGCACACGATAATCAGCACGAAGGCAATCGGGTGCAGCGTCGGGTTGAACATCGTGAGGATGCTGCCCTTGCTCATCAGGTAGCCGCGGGAGAAGTTCTGCTCGCACATGTTGCCCAGAACCAGACCC
>UQNM01000112.1 GCA_900542395.1 uncultured Eubacteriales bacterium | reverse complement strand
GGGCAGACGCGGCCGCAGACGGCGGGCAGCGCGGAGGACGCGGTCAGCACCCGATAAGCGCCCTCCATATCCTCGTTGGCGACGCGCTCGATGAACGCGGGGATGTCAATCTGAACCGGGCAGGCGCTGCGGCAGGGCTTCGTCGGGCAGTTGAGGCAGCGCTTGGCCTCGTTTACGGCCATGTCGTAGGTATAGCCAAGGGCGACCTCGTCGAAGTTCTTGTTGCGGACGTCAGGCTCCTGCGAAGGCATCGGGCATTTTTTCGGGTTCATGTTGCGCGTAACGGCCATATCACTTGACCTCCTTGTTCATCAGGTTGCAGTGCGCCTCGCGGGCGTGCTGCTCAAAGTCGCGGTACATCGTGCCGCGCTTCATGGCCTCGTCGAAATCGACCAGATGGCCGTCGAAATCCGGGCCGTCCACGCAGGCGAACTTCGTCTCGCCGCCGACGGTCAGGCGGCAGCCGCCGCACATGCCCGTGCCGTCGATCATAATGGGGTTCATGGAGACGACGGTCTTGATCCCGTATTTTTTCGTCACGGCGCAGACGAATTTCATCATCACCAGCGGGCCGATGGCGATCACCTCGTCATAGGCGTTGCCCGCCTGAATCAGGCGCTCCAGCGCGGCGGTGACCAGCCCCTTTTCGCCGTGGCTGCCGTCGTCGGTCATCATCACCAGCGTATCGGAAGCGGCCTTGAACTCGTCCTCCAGAATCACGAGATCCTTGTTTCTAAAGCCGACGATGGCGTGCACCTCGCAGCCCTGCTCGTGCAGCTTCTTGGTCACGGGCAGCGCGATGGCGCAGCCCACGCCGCCGCCGACCACGGCAACCTTTTTCAGCCCCTCGGTGTGGGTCGCAACGCCCAGCGGGCCGACGAAATCATGCAGCGTCTGTCCCTCTTCGAGGGTATCCAATTCCATCGTCGAACCGCCGACGATCTGGTAAATAATCGTAACCGTGCCGCCCTGACGGTCGTAATCCGCAATGGTCAGCGGGATGCGCTCGCTGTCCTCCAGCGCGCGCAGAATGATGAACTGGCCGGGCTCCGCTTTTTTGGCGATAAACGGCGCGTCGATCACCATCTTGGTGACGGTCGGGTTCAGGCGCTCTTTTTTGACAATCCTAAACATGGGGCTTCCTCCTGAATCAAACTCCGAATCGCGTTTCCGCCCGCGCGAAAAAACGCAAAACAGCTTATTTTTATTCGACACAAATCGGCGATGCCCTGCCTTTTGCGCGATTTTTTTCGGGAAATCCTTTCCGCCTGCGGACGAAACCGGAGGACGCCGTTTCGCGCTGGCGTCCCCCGTGTAAAGCAGATTGAGGCGGGATCAGAAATCGACCTCGGTATCGTAGTAGCAGCACTTGAGCAGCTTCTCCATCTCCTCCTGGCTCGGCTGGCGCGGGTTGGAGCCCGTGCAGGCGTCGGCAATCGCGTTTCGGGCGATTTCCGGCAGGCGCTCGAGGAACACGCTCTCCGGCACGAAGCCCTGCTCGCAGGGATAGCTGTCCGCGCCGTAGTGGCCGATGGCATGCGGGATGTTCAATTCGTCGTTCATCCCGCGCAGATAGGCGATCAGCAGCGCGACCTTCTCATCGTCGTCCTTGCCGCCCAGATGCATATAATCGGCGATCACGCCGTAGCGCTTTCTGGCCGTCTCGTCCTTCGCGTTGAAGGTGATGACCTTCGGCAGGTACATCGCGTTGGCCGCGCCGTGGATGATGTGCGCGCCGTAATCGGCGAACGCCGCGCCGGTCTTGTGGGCCATGGAGTGCACGATGCCCAGCAGCGCGTTGGAGAACGCCATGCCGGCCAGACACTGCGCGTTGTGCATGCTGTCGCGGGCAGCCATGTCGCCGTTGTAGCTCGGCACGAGATCCTTCATAATCATCTCGATGGCGTGAATCGCCAGCGGATCGGTGAAGTCGCAGTTCGCGGTGGAGACATACGCCTCGATGGCGTGGGTCATCGCGTCCATGCCGGTGTGCGCGACCAGCTTCTTGGGCATGGTCTCCGCCAGCTCTGGATCGACGATGGCCACGTCCGGCGTGATTTCAAAATCGGCAATCGGGTATTTGATGCCCTTGGAATAATCGGTGATGATGGAGAACGCCGTCACCTCGGTCGCCGTGCCGGAGGTGGAGGAAACGGCGCAGAAATGCGCTTTGCGGCGCAGCTTCGGCAGGCCGAAGACCTTGCACATGTCTTCAAACGTGCACTCCGGGTATTCGTATTTGATCCACATGGCCTTCGCCGCGTCGATCGGGGAGCCGCCGCCCATGGCGATAATCCAATCCGGCTGGAACTTGGCCATCGCGGCCGCGCCCTTCATCACGGTCTCCACGGA
Organism: uncultured Eubacteriales bacterium; assembly: GCA_900542395.1. GTDB lineage: Bacteria > Bacillota > Clostridia > Christensenellales > Aristaeellaceae > Ventricola. Next base: position 2,916 of record UQNM01000112.1, on the reverse strand, counting down.
CGGATCCGGCTCGATGCCCTCGTAAAGCTCGACCTCCATGCCCGCTTCCTTCAGATACTGCTCGGCCTTGTCGAGGAAGCCGAAGCGCTTCATCGAGCCGCCGCCGACGCAAATCATCGCGCGCTTGCCTTCAAAGGTTTTGAGCGCTTCCAGCGCTCCCTTGCCGTGATACAAATCGCGGGGAAGAGTGAAACGAGCCATCCTCTATTCCTCCTGTTTTCTCCGGGCTGTGCCCTCGGTCGATTTCTGACGTCTCCGATCGACTCAAAAACATCCGCTCGATGTTTCTTTGTCAATCTCTGTGTGTATTATACGCCAGACGTCTGACGTTGTAAAGATGATTTTTTGATTTTTTTGCGTTTTTTTGATGACAATTCCGCTATTTTGAACGCTTTCTGCATTTATTTGTCTTCTTTTCCTCATTTTAAGATTCAAAATCGCTTCGCCTTTTCCAAGTTTGACTTAATAATAACGTTTCGCTCATGTCTTCTTAACACAAAAGGCTTTGCCGCGAATCCCAACCGTTCGCGGCAAAGCCTTTTTTCAGTCTCCCTCGATCATTCGATACCCCACGCCGACCTCCGTGAAGATGTATTCCGGTTCGGCGGGGTTTTTTTCGATCTTCCGGCGGATGTTCGCCATGTTCACGCGGAGAATCTGGTTGTCATACGCCTTGTTCGGCCCCCAGATTTCGCGAATCAGGTAATCATAGGTCAGCACGCGCCCGGCGAAGCGCCCCAGCAGCGCGACCAGCTTGAATTCGTTCTGCGTCAGCCCCGCGTCGCGCCCGTCGATATACACGCGGTATTTGTCATAGTCGATGACCAGCCCGCGCGCGGTAAAGCGGTTTTCCTTCGCGATGCTCGCGTTGCCGCTCGTCGTGCGCGTATGGCGGATCGCCGTGCGCAGCCTCGCCAGCAGCTCGGACGTGCCGAACGGCTTGGTGATGTAATCATCCGCGCCCGCGTCCAGCGCGCGCACCTTCTCGCGCTCGTCCGTCCGCGCGGAGACGACCACCACCGGCATCAGCGACCATGCGCGGAGCTGGGTCAGCACGTCCATGCCGTCCATATCCGGCAGGCCGAGATCGAGAATCACCACATCCGGACAATGCGAGGTGAGCATGCTCAGCGCCTCGCGCCCCGTGCCCACGATGATGGATTCATAGCCGTTGGCCTCCAGCACCCGGCGCATAAAGCTGCAAATGGCGCGGTCATCCTCAACAATCAGCACTTTTCCTCGTACAGCCATCGTTTATTCCTCCCCCATCGGCAGCACAAACGAAACGCATGCGCCGCCTGTCGCTCGATTTTTCGCTTTCATCGTGCCGCCGTGCGCCCGCACGATGCTCATGCAGACCGAAAGCCCGATGCCCATGCTCCGCCGCCCGTCGCCGCGCAGCTCGCCCGCATGGGGAAACATCTCCTCAAACAGCTTCGGCAGCACGGCAGGCTCGATGCCCGCACCGTTATCCAGCACGCTGAATTGCGCCAGATCGCCTTCCCGCCGAATTTGAAGCTCGATTTCCGTCGCGCCTTCCGCGTGGAGCACGGCGTTTTCCATCAGGTTAATCAGCACCTGTTCGATCAGCGTCGCATCCATCGGCACCATCAGCAGCTCGTCCGGCACGCTGACGCGAACCGGCAGCGTGTTGAACCGCTTTTTGAATTTGCCCACGGCCTCCGCGGCGATTTCCTCCGCGGCCTGCGGCACCTTGTCAATCTGCACCGCGCCCTCGTTGAACCGCGTGATGGACAGCATGTTCTCCACCAGCCGCACCAGCCACTGCGCGTCGTCGCGAACGTGGCCGATCAAATCCTTTTTCACTTCGTCGCTGAACTGGTCGTAGTTCTCCAGCACGGCGGAGGACGAGCCGATGATCGAGGTCAGCGGCGTGCGCAGATCGTGCGACACGGAGCGAAGCAGGTTCGCTTTCATCTTTTCCTTCTCCGCTTCGGATTTCACGCGCTCCTGCCGCTTCACCTGATCGGTCAGCATGCCGACGACGATTGAAACGGCGAACATCGTCACAAACGTGAGCGGATAGCCGGTAATCGTGAAGTTAAACGCGAAATACGGATAGGTGAACGCATAATTCACGCCGATGACGGAAACCACCGTCGCCACCAGACTGAACAAAAAACCATCCGTCAGGCGGGCGACCAGCAGCACCGCCAGCATAAAGACCATCGGCACCGCGCTGTCGCTGTCGCCCATGTGTGTCAGCAGCGTGCAGACCGCCGCCGCCACCGCCAGAATGCCGAGCGTAATGCCCGCGTCGCAGAACAACTGCCGCCTGCTCTGCCGCTTGGGAATCATCATCTCCCTAAAACTGCCCCACCATTTAGAAAGGGATGTCGGCATCCGCGCCGCCTCCTCCTGCCGTACTTCTTTTCATGTTGTTTTATTATAGCATGCACCGCCATCAAAATCCCGTTAAGGTTGAGAGAATTGTCCATCTGCACAAATCCCGCCCGCAAAACTTATGAACTTGTGTCCTTTCTTTCACCGCAAAAACATGCTATAATCGCTCCTGCTTCCGGGGAAACCTCCCCGGACGTTTTTCATACGCATCAACTGTGGAAAGGAAGCCTCGTCGTTTATGCCGCTTGTCATTGTCGCCATTTTCTTTATTGTGCTCTTCTCCTGCGAGGGAATCGAACACCTCTGTCGCGAGAGCGACGACCAGCAGGCCCTGCGCCGCTACCGCGAGCATGAGCATCACGCCCGCCCGACCAGCGACCATTATCTCGATCTGCTCGGTTAATTCGCGTTTCCCCCTTGACTTTGAGCAAATAATTGGCTATACTAAGTCTGTTATTCCCCATGCCGGTGTGGTGGAATTGGCAGACGCCCGGGATTCAAAATCCCGTGTCCGCAAGGACGTGCGGGTTCGACCCCCGCCACCGGCACCAA
>UQNM01000111.1 GCA_900542395.1 uncultured Eubacteriales bacterium | reverse complement strand
CTGGCTTACGCGATCGGCGTGGCCAATCCGGTTTCTCTGCTGGTCGATACGCAGGGCACCGGCGTCATTTCCGACGACGCACTGGCGAAAATCGTCAGAGAGCAGTTTGATCTTCGTCCGGCTGGCATCATCGACATGCTGAATCTGCGTCGCCCGATTTATCGTCAGACGGCCGCATTCGGCCATTTCGGCAGAACGGACGTCGATCTGCCGTGGGATCGCGCCGAGGCGCTGCGCGCGGCGGCCGGCATTTAATATTCCCTTACGCAAAAAGGCATTGCTGCGGATGGTTCGCATCGGCAGCAACGCCCTTTTTCTTTTCCGAAAATCTATTCGCGCAGAAGCTCAATTTTCTTGATTTCCGCTTCGCTCGGGGTGATATACAGTGTTCTCTGGTGGGTGTAGGTGACAAAACCGGCGGGGGTTCCACCCGGTTTTTTGATATACCGGCGCAGCGTCGCGTCAATCGGCACCTGTGCGCTGCGAACGCCTTTTGAATAATACGCCGCGAGCATGGCCGCCTGCATCAGCGTAGACTCCGGCACGTCGCCCTCCGTGTGAATCAGCACATGCGAACCCGGCATCTTCTGTGCGTGCAGCCATGTTTCGTTGCCGCGCGCGCCCATCGTCAGGCGCTCGTTTTGCAGCGCGTTTTTGCCCACTTCCATTTCAATGCCGTCGCAGGAACGGAATTTCATCGGCTGGGACGGCGCTTCTTTTCTCGGCTTTACGCGGGAAGACGGCTGGCGCACATGGCCGGAGGCGACGAGCATCTCCCGCAGTTCCGACAGCCCGCGCGCATCCGTGCATTTGCGCAGATCATCCTCCATCTGCTCCAGATATTCGAGTTCCTGCTCAGCTTTTTCCTTTTGTTCTGCCGCAAGCGTCCTCGCGCCGCGCGCCTTTTGATACAGCTTGAAATATCGCTGGGCGTTTTGCGCAGGGGAGAGCGAGACGTCCATCGGGATGGAGACCGGCTCGCAGTTTTCGCTGTAATAATTTTCCACGACAGCGACCGGTTCGCCCTTTTGAAGCCGATACAGATTGGCCTGAAGCAGCTCGCCGTTTTGCCGATATTCTTCCATGCGCGCCGCACCTTCCAGCGCTTCATTCTGAATGGCGATCTTTTTTTCACATCGCTCAATATGGTTTTTAAGGGCGTGCGCAAGGCTGGCGCTCCGCTGATTCAGCCGATCCCGTCGATCCCGCTCATAGAAATACGCATCCAGCGCGCCGCTCGGATCAGCGTACTGCGCCGTTTGCGCCGTCGGCAGATGCACCTGCGGGAAGGGAAATACGTCCGTCGGCGTACCCGCATCATCCAGCGTTACCACGCAGGGCGAAAGCGAGGGCATCTCCCGCAGATAGCTGTGCAGCGCGTCTGCGGCCGCCTGAACGTCGATTTCGCTGACCAGCGACGATCCGTTCATGCCGATTCGGGCAGCCGCCTCACGGGCGGCCTGCGGCGAAAAACCGGCGACGCATGCGCCGATGGCCTTTTCCAGCTTGCCGCCCTCCTGCGCAAGCCGCAATGCGATTTCCTCTGCTGTCGCCGTTTCGGGGTTCAGCTTTCCCTGTGCGGGCGGATAGGCGTAGGTCAGACCCGGCAGAACCTGACGTACCCGAGAAATATCCTGCCCGACGTGCCGCACCGCATCGACAATGCGCCCATCCGCTGCGCGCAAAATGATGTTGGAATGCCTGCCCATGATCTCTACAACCATCGTCCGCGTCACGGGATCCCCCAGCTCGCTCAGGTTGCTGATGTCGATTTCCAGGATACGGTCGCCCGCAATGCGGCGCACCGCCAGCACACGGCCGCCGCAGAGATATTTCCGAAGCAGCATGCAAAACATCGGCGGCTCCATCGGCCCTGTTTTCGCGTGCTCGCTCAGGTGCACGCGCGCCGCGCTGGCCGCCGCGCTGAGCACAAGGCGATGGTTGACCCCCTGCGCGCGAATCATCAAATGAATTTCGTCTTTCTCCGGCTGAATCACGCGATCCACGCGGCCATCCCGAAGCACCGTATCTAATTGCCGGGCAACAAATCCCAGCATAACGCCGTCCATTGGCATAAAAGAGAGTCCTCCTTTGGCGAGGGATATGTCTTTGGCATGACCGGCCAAGCCGATACATAGGATGCACCGTGAGAAAGGGCGGCGCGCCAAGGCTCGTTCGCATACCGCAACGGTCACGCTCGCCGCCCGTGCGCAGCCCAGCCACGCCCGACGAGTCTGCCCAATCGGTATTATACCATCTTTTGCCCGCGAAGCAAAGAGGGGAAGGGCAGGCATGTGCGCGCAGAACGAGTCATAAACTGGGGCGGAAATCAACCGGCAAGGAGTGATGGCTTGTGAAATGGCCGAAAATCAGGATTCGGCGCGAAACAATCGAGCGCACGCTGATCGTATGCTCGGCGGCGCTGGTGCTGCTGCTTTCGCTCAAACGCGGCGGCACAAACGGCGAACCATACGAAGAACCGCTGGAGGATATTCCGCAGGGAGAAATCAGCGTTTCAAGCGCACAGACAGCGGATACCCGAGAAACCGTTGTCTATTATGAGGACGGAGATGGCTATCTGGTGCCCGTGCAGCGCAGCATCATGCGCCAGGATGGCATCGCGAAGGCCACGCTGGAGCTGATGGTGCAGAATCCGAGAAACGACATGGACGCAGCGCGGCTGGGACTTGTCCCCGTCGTGCCGGAAGGGACGACGTTTGACCTCGATATTTCCGGCGGACACGCCCGCGTAGACATGAGCGCGCAGGTTCTGAACGCGCAGGATAAGCAGCAGGAGGAAAATATGCGCACCGCCATCGTCTGGGCGCTCACGGAGTTTGACACCGTAAAGGACGTTCATTTCCTCGTCGATGGTCAAAACCGCGGAACGCTCACACACGGAACGAACATCGGCGGCTCTTATACGCGCGTCGGCCTGAACCGGGAAGCGGTCAGTCAGGAAACGTTTGCGGACAGCGACGAAATTCAAGTCTTCTTCCCGACGCAGAACGGGCGATTGCTCGTGCCCGTTTCCAGAACGATATACGGTTCCGATGACGTGGCTACCGCTGTTTTTGAATTTCTGCGTGGACCCAAGGCGGACAGCGGACTTGAAACGCCGCTTGAGCAGAGCGTTCAGCTTTTGGGCATCGACGTCAGCGATGGCACGGTCACCATCAATTTCAGCGGCGATTTCACCAAGATTGCCGAACAGAGCGACGGCGGTATACAGGCCATGCGCGCCCTGATGATGACCTGCACGCGATATCCCGGCATTAAAAAGGTCAAAATTCTGGTGGATGGAAAACCCTATCAGTTGCCTGTCACAGATGTGCCGACGTTCGCCAATATCGCAAGCGAGGTTGAAAGCAGCTATCCCGAAGTGATGATGATTGAATAGGCGCAGAGCCGGGCGCATCGGGCGTTTCGGCTCTTTTCTTTGCCGCTCGATTATGCTATACTGTTTGACATACAGGATATTCCACGAGGAGAGAACATGCCATGACTCATTCAAAAATGCGGCTGATTGTCGCCAGCAACAACTCAAATAAACTGCGCGAGTTCCTCGAAATTCTGGGAGAGCGGTTTGACATCGTTTCCATGCGCGAAGCGGGTATTGACGCAGACATCGAGGAAAACGGAACGACCTTCGAGGAAAACGCGCTCATCAAGGCCAATTATGTGATGAACGCCTGCCGCTGCGCCGCCATCGCCGACGACAGCGGGCTTGAGGTCGATGCGCTGGGCGGCGCTCCCGGCGTATACAGCGCGCGATACTGCGGCCGGCACGGCGACGACGACGCGAATAACGCGCTGCTGCTGCGCAATCTGGAAGGCATTCCTGCGCCGAGAAAAGCGCGATATGTCGCCGCGATTGCGCTGGTTCGCCCCGGCCACGCGCCCATCGTGTGCCGCGGCACATGCGAGGGCGAGATTCTGACGGAGGGCAGAGGAAACGGCGGTTTCGGCTATGACCCGTTGTTTTTGTGCGAAACGGGGGAGGCCTTTGCGGAGATTTCGCCGGAAGTCAAAAACGCAATCAGCCACAGAAAACGCGGAATCGAAGCCGTATTGCATGCATTGGAGGCGGAACAATGACCCGCATCGGCGTATTTTCCGACAGCCACGGGGATCGCGACGCGCTGGAAAGACTGCTCGAAAAAATGGAGCACGTTGACGCGGCCTGTTTTCTGGGCGACATTTCATCCGACGCGATGTTTTTAAGGGAAAAGCTGGAAGAAATGCCGCATCAGCCTGTTTTGTATGCCGTAAGGGGCAACAACGATTTGGCCTCCATGCTGCCGGATCAGCTCTTGATCGAATTGGGCGGCCACAAAATCTGGATGGAACACGGACATCTGGTTCCAAACCTGATGACGCTCGCGTTTCGTGCAAAGGATCATGGCGCCGATCTTGCGCTTTTCGGCCATACGCATGAGCCGCTGTGCGAATATGCCTACGGCGTGATGCTGCTCAACCCCGGATCGGCGGGGAATCGGTGCAGAGGAGGCGCGGCGCGCGCCAGCCTTCTGCTGCTGGATAAAGACAAAATCCGCGTTGAAGACGTCCTTTAAGAATTCCGTCTATATGCTATGCAAATGCCCGTTTTCCTTTTCAGACAAGGATCATTTGGCGCTTTTTTAACCCGGATTGAGCGCGGAAGGGGAACGTTTGAACACGCCGCGCTCAATCCGGCGATTCATAAGTTTCACAAAAATTCAAAAAATGTCAAAAAACCTATTGACAAAAGCGATTCGAATCTGTATAATTAGTTCTCGTCAGCGGGAACGCCGCAGCGTCAGAGGACAGCGAAGCCTGCGCCTGTAGCTCAGTCGGATAGAGCAACGGCCTTCTAAGCCGTGGGCCGTGGGTTCGAATCCCTCCAGGCGCGCCATCGTGGTGGGTATAGCTCAGTTGGTTAGAGTGCCAGGTTGTGGCCCTGGAGGTCGTGGGTTCGAGCCCCACTACTCACCCCACTTTTTTCTGCTGTTCATGCAGGGACGTTGGGGTGTCGCCAAGCGGTAAGGCACGGGACTTTGACTCCCGCATTCGCAAGGTTCGAATCCTGCCACCCCAGCCATTTGATCCATTAGCTCAGCTGGTAGAGCACCTGACTTTTAATCAGGGTGCCTGGGGTTCGAATCCCCAATGGGTCACCATTTTGGGGTGTGCGGGTGTGGCGGAATGGCAGACGCGGCAGATTTAGGATCTGTTGCCCAAGGCGTATGAGTTCGAGTCTCTTCACCCGCACCATTATGCGGTAGTAGCTCAGTGGTAGAGTGCCACCTTGCCAAGGTGGATGTCGCGA
>UQNM01000110.1 GCA_900542395.1 uncultured Eubacteriales bacterium | reverse complement strand
ATACCTTTTTCGAACTTTTTTTGACGGTTTTTGAAACTTTTTCATCTCTTTTCGAATTTTGCCACCCTCCAAACGTCATTTTTTCTTGCTGGTGCAAGAAAAAAACGAGCTGAGTCCGTCTTTCCCCTCCGCCAAAGTCCTCAATGCGTCAAGCTCTTGCTCACGCGGGCGATTTTTCGCACTTTCCCTTCCGTTAAAAAACACGCCTTGCGGCGTGCCGTTTCTATCTCTTTATCTTTTCTCCGTCTATCCTCTGTCGTAATTCTCCAGAAAGCTGTGTGTCTCCCCTTTGGTCTTCCAACCCGGCATGGTATCCAAACAGACGGAATGAATACTGTTGAAGACGCTCTTTTCGATATCCGGGTTATCCTTTTTCAGCCGCTTGAGCAGCAGCTTGACCTCCTGCCGCTTGGAATTGCCGCTTCCGTCTTCGCTTGCCGCGCAATTCTCCGTGAACCGGCAGGCGCACTGAATAAACTCCAGCCCGTGCGCGTTCTTCCAGCGGATGATATCCTCCTCATGGATGCAGTACATCGGGCGGATCAGCTCCATCCCCTCGAAGTTGCTGCTGTGCAGCTTGGGCAGCATGGCCTGAAGCTGCGCGCCGTAGAACATCGCCATCACCGTCGTCTCGATGACGTCATTGAAGTGATGCCCCAGCGCAATCTTGTTGCATCCCAGCTCCTTGGCCTTGCTGTACAGGTAGCCCCGGCGCATGCGCGCGCAGAGATAGCACGGGTTGTGCTCGCTGCTGTTGGCCACGTTAAACACATCCGTTTCAAAAATCTGGATCGGCACGTTCAGCAGCGCGGCGTTCTGTTCGATTTTCCGGCGGTTGAGCTCGTTGTAGCCGGGGTCCATCACCAAAAACACCGTCTCAAAATGCACCTTGCTGTGGCGCTGCAATTCCTGCATGAGCTTGGCCAGCAGCATGGAATCCTTGCCGCCGGAAATGCACACGGCGATCCTGTCGCCCTCCCGAATCAGCTCGTAGCGCTTCACCGCCAGAATAAACGGCTTCCAGAGTTCCTTGCGATATGTGGTCAGGATGCTCCGCTCCACCCGCTGATCGAATTCAAATTCGCGTTTCACCTTGTCGTTTCCTCTTGTCTGTTTGTCTGTTTTGATTACAGCGCGAACCGTCCGTTTTCAAAGACGGTCACCTCGCGCCCGTCCTTCGTCGTGCCGATGATGGATAGATCCTCCGTTCCGACCATGAAATCCACGTGCATGGTGCTCGCGACATTGATACCGCGCCGCACAAGCTCATCTTCAGGCAGATCATCCCCGCCGGGCACGCACGCCGGATATGCCTGCCCAAAGGCGAAGTGGCACGCGGCGTTCTCATCAAACAGCGTATTATAGAAGAGAAGCCCGCTCTGCGCGATCGGCGAATCGACCGGCACCAGCGCGATTTCACCCAGATAGTGCGCGCCTTCGTCCGTCTCGATGGCCTGCCGCAGCACGTCTTCGTTCGTATCCGCATGGATGCCGACGATGCGCCCGTGCTCCAGCGTCAGCCGGATGCCCTCGATCACGTTGCCGTTCAGCGCCAGCGGCTTGGAGGCGGCCAGCACGCCGTCCACCGCGTCGCGCTTCGGCGCGGAAAAGATTTCCTCGGTCGGCATATTCGCCACAAAGCGGACGCCGCTCTTCGCCGTGTCCGCGCCCGCCATCCAGACATGTTCATCCGGCAGCCCGACGACAACATCCGTCCCCAGCGCATTTTTATATCGCACCTGCTTGAGCTGCAAGGCGTTCAGCCTGCCCGCCATTTCCTCCAAATACGCGCAGTGCGCGCGCCATGCTTTCACCGCGTCGCCGCCCTCGGTGACGCGAATCGCGCTGAAAATCGCCTCCCACAGCTTTTCCATCGCCGCGTCGTCCGCGTCGTTCGGAAAGACCTTCTTCGCCCAATTCAGCACCGGCACACTGACCACGCACCACGGGAAGCCGTTCGCCATCATCGTGCGATGGAATTCCTTCTGGTCGCGCCCCGTCGCTGCCTCCCAGCGGCGGAGCCTGTCCGTCGATACCCCGTGCAGATTCTCCGGGTCGCTCGCCGAAACGGAAATGAAGCCCGCGCCTTCCCGCCCAAGCTGCACGTTCCTTTCAATGTCCCACGGATACATCGCGTCGAATACGCTGTCGTCCGCGTGCAGCCAATGCTCCCGGCTGCAAACGTCGTCGCGCCACTCCATCACAACGTCCTTCGCGCCCCGCTCAAAGCAGGCCGCGCAAAGCGCCCGCCCGAAATCGGCGCAATCCACCGGGCAGCGCACCACGACGGTCTGCCCCTTCTGTACGTTGATGCCGACCCCGGCCACCAACTGCGCATATTGCTTCAATAACTCTTTTTTCATGTTCTCTCCCGCTTCCGTCTTTGGTTCAAAAGGCCGCCCCTTCCGGTTTTCCCCGTCAAAGCGGCGGACGGCGCGCCCGCCGCGCCTGCGTTCTCCGTCGATTGTACACAGTTTTTATGAAAAGATCAAGTTCCCGCGCAATTTTGTGTTTTCCGCTTTCCACGATTGTGTTATAATGGCGGAAGTTTCAGGATTCTTCCCGGAGGTTTCGTGATTTATGGATCGTTTTGATATTGCCGTCATCGGCGCGGGGCACGCGGGCTGCGAGGCGGCGCTGGCCTGCGCGCGCATGGGGCTTGATACCCTGCTGCTCACGCTCAATCTGGATTCCATCGCCCTCATGCCTTGCAATCCCGCCATCGGCGGCACAGGCAAGGGGCATCTCGTCCGCGAGATCGACGCGCTCGGCGGCGAAATGGGCCGCGCCATCGACGACACGTTCATCCAGTCCCGCATGCTCAACACCGGCAAGGGGCCGGCCGTCCATTCCCTCCGCGCGCAGGCGGATAAACGCGCCTATCAGCAGCGGATGAAGCAGGCGCTCTTCGCCGAACCGCGTCTGACCGTTCGTCAGGGCGAATGTGGCCGGTTTCTGACCGAAAACGGCGCGATCTGCGGCCTCGAGACGACCACCGGCGCATCCGTCGCCTGCCGCGCGGTCGTCGTCTGTTCCGGCGTGTACATGGATAGCCGCATCATCATCGGCGAATGCAGTTGGATGGGCGGGCCGCAGGGGCTGCTTTCCTCGTCGCATCTGGCAAATGCGCTGCGCGCGCTGAACATCGAACTGCGTCGCTTCAAGACCGGTACGCCGCCCCGCGTCGAGGAATCTTCCATTGATTTCGACGAAATGGAGCCGCAGCCCGGCGATGAAACCATCACGCCCTTCTCCTTCCTGACCGACGGCGCGCTTCAAAACCGCGCCAAATGCTACCTGACCTATACCAACGAGGAAACCCACCGCATCATCCGCGAAAACATCCACCGCGCCCCGATGTACGCCGGAACCATCCACGGCACGGGCGCGCGCTACTGCCCCTCCATCGAGGATAAGATCATGCGCTTTGCGGATAAGGATCGCCACCAGCTTTTCCTCGAGCCGGAAGGGCTGGATACCGTCGAATGGTATGTGCAGGGGCTTTCCACCTCCATGCCGGAGGACGTGCAGCTCGAAATGCTGCATACCATCCCCGGCCTGCGCCGCGCGCGGGTGCTCCGCCTCGCCTATGCCATCGAATACGAGTGCATCGACCCCCTCCAACTGCGCGCAGACCTCTCCCTCCGCGCCGTTCCGGGCATGTATTTCGCCGGGCAGATCAACGGCACCAGCGGCTATGAGGAAGCCGCCGCGCAGGGCGTCCTCGCGGGGATCAACGCCGCGCGCTTTGTGCAGGGCAAGCCGTCCGTCACGCTGGGACGCGATCAGGCGTATATCGGCGTGCTCGTGGACGATCTGACGACCAAGGGCACCAACGAGCCCTACCGCATGATGACCAGCCGCTGCGAATACCGCCTGCTGCTGCGTCAGGACAACGCCGATTTCCGCCTGACCGAAATCGGCCACGCCGTCGGTCTGGCCAGCGACGAGCGCCTTGCTCGCATGCGGCAAAAGCGCGCCCTCACTGAGGAAACCGTCGCCCGCCTGCAAAAGACGTGGCTGCCCAAGTCCGACGCGCTGGATCGCTGGCTGCTCGCCCACGGTCAGCAGGCCGCGGCCGGCAGCGTCTGCGCGGCCGACCTCCTCCGCCGCCCCGGCATCCTCTATGACGATTTGGCCGAAATCGACCCGCGTTACGTCCGGCTTCCGTCCGCCGTCAGCGAACAGGTCAACATCTCCCTGCGCTATGCGGGCTACATCGACAAGGAGCGCCGTCAGGTGGAAGCCTTCCGTCAGGCAGAGGACAAGCTGCTCCCGCAGGGCTTTGATTACATGACCCTCGACGGCCTGCGCATCGAAGCGCGCCAGAAGCTCACCGCCCATCAACCGCGCTCCCTCGGCGAAGCCAGCCGCATTTCCGGCGTCTCCCCCGGAGACGTCACCGTGCTGATGGTCTGGCTGGCGAAGCGGGAATACGCGGGCGCGTCGCCCGCTCCCGCCGCCACGCCGTAAGTCCAAAATAAACCCTTGACAAATCCTGCCGCTGTGGTATAATGTTCTTTGCTTGAAGATATGTCTTCAATCGGGGTGTAGCGCAGCTTGGTAGCGTGCTTGAATGGGGTTCAAGAGGCCGCGAGTTCGAATCTCGCCACTCCGACCAAATCGGTCTTGATTTTTCCAGTAAAAATCAAGACTTTTTGATTTTCATAGCAAACCAAAAATCGCCCGCCCTTGACGGACGGTCGGAGCAGTGCTATAATCAAAGCATAGCAGCGGGCTTTTAGCAAGGATTAGCCCTGCTTATCCGAGCGGTCGTGATGTTCGAGATCACGGTCGCTCATTTTCTTTTGCAGGTCACAAAGCGTTTCCCGCAGCACATAGGCCACGATGCAAGCGCCTGTAATCACGAGCAGAAGGTTCGGCATGGCTTTCACCTCCTTCCGGTCAGATTCCGGGGTGGAATGGTGTCAAGCCCGCCGCTACGCAATGGCCGACGGTTTCCCGCCGACAAGGAAGATTAAATCACATTCGACAGCTTGCGTCAAGAAAAAAACAGCCGCCCTTGACGAGCAGCCGAGAAGATGCTAGAATATAGACAGACGAGGAGCCGTTTCAAGTCGGTTCTCCCGCTTTATAAGGGTTAACTTAAAAGCACAAGACCGCCGATCAGGAACCAGCTGACCGGCGGTGTGCTTTTATTCACGATCTAGATTGTACACTGCGATAAGCAGGTTCAGGATCGCGATCAAAACCATCATACTTTCGTACGTAGTCATAGCGCATCCCTCCCTTCTTCTGTAACAGAAGCGGGAGGCAACCACCGGCAGCACTCGTCTGCCTACGCCGTCATTATAGCATGGTCATATTCCG
>UQNM01000109.1 GCA_900542395.1 uncultured Eubacteriales bacterium | reverse complement strand
GCTCGCTGGACCCGTCGCACGTGCTGCTGGCCATCGGCTGCCCGCACGAGATCGCGCACGGTTCGCTGCGCCTGTCCCTCAGCGAGGAGACGACGATGGCGGATGCGGATTTCGTCGTCGATCAGCTCAAGGAGATCATCCCGCACCTGCGGAGCATGTCCCCGCTCTACGCGGATTTTATCGCGAAGAAGTAAGTTCAGAGGAGTAATGAGATTATGTATACCGAAAAAGTGATGGATCATTTCATGCACCCGCGCAATGTGGGCGAGATTGATAACGCCAGCGGCGTGGGCACGGTCGGCAACGCCAAGTGCGGCGACATCATGCGCATCTTCCTGGATATCGACGAGAACCAGATCGTGCGCGACGCGAAGTTCAAGACCTTCGGCTGCGGCGCGGCCATCGCGACCAGCTCCATGGCAACCGAGATGATTATTGGCAAGACGGTGCAGGAGGCGCTGGAGGTCACCAACAAGGCGGTGATGGAGGCGCTGGGCGGTCTGCCGCCGGTCAAGGTGCATTGCTCTCTGCTGGCCGAGCAGGCGGTTCATGCCGCGCTGTGGGATTACGCGCAGAAGAACCACATCACCATCGAGGGGCTCAAGCCGCCGGTCAACGACGTGGACGAGCTCGAGGAAGCACACGAGGGCGAGGCGTAAGCGCCTGTCGCGTCAAATAAAAAGAGGGTCGCTCCTCCATTCGGGGGAAAGCGATCCTCTTTTGATTGGCCGAAAAATGCGTGAAAGCGCGCTCAGCCCGCCGTGCCTTCCGCCGGAAGCGCCGTTTCGACGGGGGATTCCGTCTGCGCGGGCGCTTCTGTTTCGGCGGGGGATTCCGTCTGTGCGGGCGCTTCTGTTTCAGTAGGCGCTTCCGTCTCGACGGGCGGCTCGTCTGTGGGGATGGGCGTGGGCTCGGGCGAAGCCGTAGGCTTGGGTGTATGGGTGGGCGCGGGCGTTGCCGTCGGTTCGGGCGTCGCCGTCGGTTCGGGAGAAGCCGTCGGTTCGGGAGAAGCTGTGGGTTCAGGCGTGGGCGTGTGGGTGGGCGCAGGCGTTGTCGTGGGTTCGGGCGTGGGCGAAGGTGTGACCAGCGGCTCGACCGCGTCCACCGAGGAGGTAATCTCCGGCAGCGGCGTGATGGCCCTGTTGTAGGCGAACGTGTTTTCGCCATCCTGCAGCAGGCAGTTGGCCACGCGCGTGTGCGCCACGCTGTCGCCGATGACCAGCAGCGACTGCCCCGGTTCGCCGGTCTGCGCGCTTGCGTCGCCGCCGATGAGCATACCGCTCAGGTTGACGGCGGCTGCGCCCGATCAGCGGGTTCCCGCCGTATTCGTCGCCGCTGCCGCCGCGAATCTCGCCGTTTACGCCGATGGAAACCGTGTCGCCGATGGAGACGACCTGCATGCCCGCGCCGCCTGCCGCGCCCCGGCCGCCGCGAACGCTGCCCGCGACGGTGATGAAGGCGTTGCCGCTCAGGCCGAACAGGTTCAGCCCCGTGCCGCCCATCATCGCGTCGTTGCCGCCGCGAATGGTTCCGGCGAGCATCATCGTGCCGTATTCGCTTAGCGGGGAAACCTCCATGCCGCTGCCGCCGCCTTCGCCGCCGCGAATACTGCCCTCGACGCTGACATACAAATCGCTGCCGCGCTGGCTGACGGAAACGCCCGTCGCGCCCTCGCCGCCGGTGATTTCGCAATCTCCGTCGATCAGCAGCGTGCCGCCGCCGACCAGAGACAGGCCGCTCTGACCCGGCGCGCCCTCAACACGGACGGCGCGCAGCTCGACGTTGGATATGCCGGAAATCGTCAGGGAATCCCGCAGATCCACGTCGGAGAGGATGACGGAGGAATCGCTGATGTGCAGCCGATGCAGAACGGCCTTGCCGTCGCCGGAGATTTGCAGCAGCGCGGGGGAGGAGATGGCCTCCTCCGTCGCGGTCATTTCGCCGGAGACGAGCAGAATGTCGCCGTCCTTCGCGCGGCGCACCATGTCCAGCAGCTCCTCGTAATTGAGCGCGGGGCCGAGCGTACCGGCGCTGGCCAGCGCCGGGCAGAGAAGAACAGTCAGCAAGAACAGGACAAGAGCCCGTGTTGCTTTCATGGAACAACTTCCTTTCAAATGTTAGAAAGAATATGCGGAGAACGCGCCGCGTCAGCTTGTTGACATAAGCAAACTTGGCTTAAATAGCAAAATCAAGAAATTCAGCTATTCTTTCATTTGCGGAAAGGGCTATTCTCCCCCCTTTGGGGGGGAGAATAGCTTTTTGTCTACAGTCTGATGCGGCAAACGCGCCGCGCCTGAAAGTGGGCTTTATTATAGCATATCTTGAATGGGTAAGCAAGCACGCGCGTTTTATGACAAAATCGGAAGAAAATTTGAAAAAAGTGTTGACAGCGGATTTGAAATTTGCTATAATTATCTTCGTCAGCGACACAAGTTCATTGGGGAATTGTGTAACGGCAGCACCTACGACTCTGACTCGTATTGTCTAGGTTCGAATCCTAGTTCCCCAGCCATCTGCCTCCATGGTCAAGCGGTTAAGACGTTGCCCTCTCAAGGCAAAATCATGGGTTCGATTCCCATTGGAGGTGCCAAAAGGCCGATTGCTTCTGCAATCGGTTTTTTCTTTCCCCAAAATCGCGCAAAGCTGCAAATTCCGCACAAAACGCGGACGCGCTGCCCGCTTGATTTTTTGGAGAGAAAACGCTATAATAATTTCGCCCGCAGGGGCGAAAAAACCCTCAATACGCAAACATTCGGAGGCAAGGCCAATGGGTTATATTGCCGGTATCGGCGGCGCGAATATGGATATCCACGGCAGGAGCGACCGCCAGCTCATCATGCGGGATTCCAACCCCGGTTCGCTGCATACCTCTTTGGGCGGCGTTTGCCGCAATATCTGCGAAAATCTGGCGCGGCTCGGCGAAACCGTGCGCCTGATTACCGTCGTGGGCGACGATGTGCAGGGGCGCGGCATTGTCGAGGGCTGCGAAAAGGCCGGAATCGACATGAGCGCCGCCCGCGTGCTGCGCGGCGAACGCTCTTCCAGCTATATCTCCATCATGGATGGCGACGGCGACATGCTGCTGGCGATGAGCGATATGCACATCATCAAGCAGCTCAACGCGAAGCTGGTGGACGAATCCCGCGACCTGCTCTGCGGCGCGGATCTGGTCGTCTGCGACGGCAACCTCTCCGCCCAAACCATCGAGCGGCTGGCGCAGGTCTGCGACAGGCCGCTGTATCTCGACCCCGTTTCAACGGCGTGGGCGCGGGAGCTGAAGCCGTTTATCGGCTGCTTCGACACGGTGAAGCCCAACCGCATGGAGCTGGAGGTGCTCAGCGGCTGCCCGGTGGATACAAAGGAAAACATCGTGCTGGCCTGCGACATCCTGCGCGGCAAGGGCGTGCGGCGCGTGTTCGTCTCCCTGGGGCGGGACGGCATGTATTACCGCGGGCCGGAGGGCGGCATCTGGGGCGTGAGCCGCCCGTTTGACGGCATGGTCAACGCGACCGGTGCGGGCGACGCCTCCATGGCCGGTATCATCTACGCGACCCGTCAGGGCTATGCCGCCGAGGAGATTCTCGCCTTCGGCATGGGCGCGGGCATGGTCGCCATCGCATCAAGCGACACCATCAGCCGGGAGATGTCTCCCGCTGCGATTGAAACTATGGTAAAGGAGTATATCAAATGAAGCAATTCGATCTGAAAGCCTACATGGACGTCACCCCGGAAATCGAGGAGGCCGTCCGCACCGGCAAGCCTGTCGTCGCGCTGGAGAGCACCATCCTCAGCCACGGCATGCCGTATCCGGAGAACCTGAGCTTCGCCCGCGAGGTGGAGAAGATCATCCGCGCGCAGGGCGCGATTCCGGCGACGATGGCGATCATCGACGGCCGCCTCAAGTGCGGCCTGACCGAGGATGAGCTGGTGCGCATGTGCGAGGCGAAGGGCGTGCTCAAGGTCAGCCGCCGCGATCTGCCGATCGTCGTCGCGCAGAAGCTGACCGGCGCGACCACCGTCGCCACCACGATGATTCTGGCGAACATGGCGGGCATCCACGTCTTCGCGACCGGCGGCATCGGCGGCGTGCATCGCCGCGGCGAGGTGACCATGGACGTGAGCGCCGATTTGCAGGAGCTGGCGCATACCCCGGTCGCGGTCGTCTGCGCGGGCGCGAAGATGATTCTGGATATCGGCCGCACGCTGGAATATCTGGAGACGATGGGCGTTCCGGTGCTCGGCCTGAACACCGACGATTTCCCGGCGTTCTATTGCCGCAAGAGCGGCTTCGGCGTGGATTACAACGCCAAGACCCCGGCGGACGTCGCGGCGATTGCCAAGGCGAAGTGGGGCATGGGGCTGGAGGGCGGCATGCTCATCGGCAACCCGGTGCCGGAAGAATACGCGATGGATTTCGACGAGATGAGCGCCGTGATCGACCGCGCAATGGCGATGGCCGACGAGGCCGGCGTGAAGGGCAAGAACATCACCCCGTTCCTGCTCGCGCATATCGTCGAGCTGACCGGCGGCAACAGCCTCAAGACCAATATCCAGCTCGCGTATAACAACGCGCGCGCGGCGGCGCAGATCGCTGTCGAGCTGGCGAAGTAAGCAAAAAAGCAAAAAAAGCATATGAAAAGGCGCTTTCCCTGTCTGAACGGGGGAAGCGCCTTTTTAGACTTTGGCGGAGGTGAAAACGGGCTCAGCCCGCTATGCCTGTGTGAGGAGAACTGCGGAAAATCGCCCGCGTGAGCAGAACCCTGATGCGTTGCGGACTTTGGCGGAGGTGAAAGCGGACTCAGTCCGCTAGGGCTGCGTATTTTGCCGAAACCAGCCCGCAGAGCGCGTCCGGCGCAAGCTCCACCTGCGCGCCGATTTTGCCCGCGCTGACGCAGATGGCGTCAAATAACTGGGCGCTCTCGTCGATGAAGGTGGGGTAGAGCTTTTTCATGCCGATGGGGCTGCATCCGCCGTGGATGTAGCCTGTGTTCGGCAGAAGCGCCTTTTGCGGGATCATCTCGACCGCCTTCTCGCCGCAGGCCGCCGCCGCGCGCTTGAGGTTCAGCGACCCCGTCGCCGGGATCACGAAAACGTAAAACGCGCGGCTCTTGCCCTGCGTGACCAGCGTTTTGAAGACCGCCTGCGGGTCCTGCCCGAGCGCGTTGGCGACGGAAATCGCGTCAATGCCCGTGTCGGGCGAGTAGAAATGCGTCTGATAGGGGATTTCCGCCTTATCCAGAATACGCATGACGTTTGTTTTTTCAGCTTTGCCTGCCATAAATGTGTGTTCCTTGTCGTTGATCGTGCGGTAAATGGACAAATCCGAAATTTTGCACAAATTCCGATAATAGGCGTGCATTGTGCGCCTGCCTGACTCCTTCAGTCACGGCTGCGCCGTGCCAGACCTTCGGCGTTCC
>UQNM01000108.1 GCA_900542395.1 uncultured Eubacteriales bacterium | reverse complement strand
ATTACCTGAGCGCCGTACCCGATATGCTTATCGGATATCGGGAGGATTTTTACCTGAACCGGAGAAAGCCAGGTCGGGAACTTCCCGGCAAAATGCTCCGTCAAAATGCCGATAAACCGCTCGATGGAGCCGAAGCAGACGCGGTGGATCATGATCGGGCGCTGACGGCTGCCGTCCTCGGCGATGTATTCCAGACCGAAGTTGAGCGGCATCTGGAAGTCGAGCTGGATCGTGCCGCACTGCCATGTGCGTCCCAGGCTGTCGCGCAGATGGAAGTCGATCTTCGGGCCGTAGAACGCGCCGTCGCCCTCGTTGACGATATACGGCATGTTGAGCTGCTCCAGCGCCTTAATCAGGCCGTTGGTCGCCGCCTCCCAATCCGCGTCGCTGCCCATGCTGTTCTCCGGGCGGGTGGAAAGCTCGACGAAGTAATCAAAGCCGAACTTGCTGTACACCTGATTGATGAGGCCGACCACGCCGATGATCTCGTCGGTGATCTGGTCGGGACGCATGAAGATATGCGCGTCGTCCTGCGTGAAGCAGCGCACGCGGAACAGGCCGTGCAGCGCGCCCTTCAGCTCGTGGCGATGGACAAGACCCAGCTCGCCCACGCGCAGCGGCAGCTCGCGGTAGGAATGGGGCTGGCTGCGGTAGACCATCACGCCGCCCGGACAGTTCATCGGCTTGATGCAGTAATCCTCGCCGTCGATCTTGGTGGCGTACATGTTGTCTTTGTAATGATCCCAGTGGCCGCTCGTCTCCCACAGGTGGCGGTTCATAATCAGCGGCGTGGAAACCTCGACGTAATTCGCCTTGTAGTGGATGTCGCGCCAGTAATCGATCAGCGCGTTCTTGAGCGCCATGCCCTTGGGCAGGAAGAACGGGAAGCCCGGGCCCTCGTCGCAGAGCATGAACAGGTTCATTTCCTTGCCGATGCGGCGATGGTCGCGGCGGGCGGCCTCCTCCATCAGCTTGTTGTATTCCTCCAGCTCCTCGCGGGTGCGGAACGCCGTGCCGCCGATGCGGGTGAGCATGACGTTGTCCTTGTCGTTCTTCCAGTATGCGCCGGAAAGCTGGGTCAGCTTGAACGCCTTGAGCGCCTTGGTGTAAGTCAGGTGCGGGCCGACGCACATATCGATGTATTCGCCCTGCTGGTAGAAGCTGAGCACCGCGTCCTCCGGCAGATCGCCGATGTGCTCGACCTTGTAGGTTTCGCCGCGCTCCTCCATCAGCTTGACCGCGTCCTCGCGGCTGAGCACGAACGGCTTGATCGGCAGGTTTTCCTTGACGATCTTCGCCATCTCCGCCTCAATCGCGGGCAGATCCTCGTCGGAGAGCTTCTTATCGCCCAGATCGACGTCGTAATAGAAGCCCTTCTCGGTCGCCGGGCCGTAGGCGAAATGCGCCTCCGGATACAGGCGCTTCACCGCCTGCGCGAGAATGTGCGCGGCCGTGTGGCGAATGACGTGCAGTTCCTCGTCTTCCGGGCACTCGGCAACATGGCCGTCGTTGTAAATAACCTTCATGATGATCTTCTCCTCTTCTTTGAAATTTGGAGCGGTTGGGACGAATCAAAAAACGCCCGTCCCTCGCGTTTTGCTGAGGGACGAGCGATCAAAATCTAGCCCGTGGTTCCACCCTGATTGGTTCTCTTTGGCGCTGTATCGCGCGCCGCGCGGCTTAATCAAAAGGTGGTTTTCGCCCCGCGCCCGCCGACGCGCTTCCAGCCGACGGCGCGTCTCTCTTGAGGCTCTGCGATGGGGTTACTCTTCTTTCTCATCTCAAGTGAGCACAGTATAAACCACACGGCGGGAAAAGTCAAGACGGAAAATGATTATTCCTGCCTGCTCAACTGGGTATGATACAGCGCGGCATATGCGCCGCCCGCCTTGAGCAGGCGCTCGTGCGTGCCCTGCTCGACGATCTTGCCGTGGTCGATGACCAGAATCACGTCGGCCTGACGGATCGTCGAAAGCCTGTGCGCGATGACAAACGAAGTCGTGCCCTGCATCAGCGTGTGCGTCGCCTTTTGAATCAGCATTTCGGTTTCCGTGTCCACGGAGCTGGTCGCCTCGTCGAGCACAAAAATCTTCGGCCGGGCGATCACCGCGCGGGCGAAGGAAATGAGCTGCTTTTCGCCGGTGGAGAGCTTGTCGCCACATTCGCCGACGTCCGTATCGTAGCCCTGTTCGAGCTTCGCCGCGACGCGATCCGCGCTGACCGCTCTGGCCGCCGCGTAGACCTCCTCATCCGTCGCCTCCGGCCGGCCGTAGCGGATATTCTCGCGGATCGTGCCGGAGAACAGATGCGGCGATTGGAGCACATAGCCGACGTGGCTGTGCAGCCAGAGCTGGCTGCGCTCGCGCGCGTCGCGCCCGTCGATCAGTACCCGTCCGCCCGTCGGCTCAAAGAAGCGGCAGACGAGGTTGACCAGCGTGCTTTTGCCCGCGCCCGTCTCGCCGACGATGGCGACCGTGCTCCCCGCAGGCACATGCAGCGAAAAGTGCGTCAGCACCTCCTCGCCGCCGTCCGGATAGGTGAAGGATACGTCGTCAAAGTCGATTTCGCCGCGCATCTCCTCCCAATTTTCCCGCTTGGGGTGGAAGCAGTCGCCGTATTTCGCCTCGACCTCCGGGCTGTCCTGCACGGTCGGCTTTTCGTCGATCAGCCCGACCACGCGCTCCACATTCGCCTGAAGCGAAATCATCTGGGAGATGCGCGCCGCCTGCTGCCGGAAGGTCTGGAACAGGCTCAGCGCATACGTCATAAACGCGCTGAGCACGCCAAGGCTCAGCCTGCCGGAGAGCGCCATGCGGCCGCCGCGCAGCAGCGTTGCGCTGGCCGCCAGCGTGCCGCAGAGCACGATCAGCGGCACGTAAATCGCGCGCATCCGCCCGTGGAGAATCCCGGCCTTCGCCGCCTGCGCGGTCGTCTGCTCGAATTCGTCGGTCAGGCGTTCTTCCAGCGCCAGCGTCTTGCTGGTCTTCGCGCCCATGATGCCTTCGTTGTAGCTGCTGGTGATTTTGGAATGTTGCGCGCGCACGTCGCGGTTGAGCGCAATCAGCTTTTTCTGGAAATACACCGTCAGCGCGGTCACAATCGGCGCGATGACGATGATCGTCATCGCCAGACCGGGCGAGAGCGAAAGCATCACGCCCAGCACGCCGAGGATATACGCGAAGCCCCAGAGGATATCCGGAAAGACCCACGCGATGCAGGTAGCGATGCGGTCGGTGTCGCTCATCACGCGCGAAAGCGTGTGCCCCGCGCTGGTCACGTTGTAATAATCGAGGCTCAGCTTTTGCAGGTTGACGAAGCAGGCCTCCTTCATGTCGCGTCCGGACAGCATTTCAAGCCCCATGCAAGCCTTGAAATACACCAGCAGCATCGCGATTTCAAACAGGCATACGCCGATGTACTTGACGGCATAGCCGCCGAACCCCGCCGTCGTCCCCGTCAGGATGAATTGATCGACGACCCGGCTTTGCAGCAGCGGGATGTAAAAATCCGCGACGGCGAGCAGCAGATTGCTGCCGATGGCCAGCGCCAGCCGGAGCCGATGCTGGCAGACGCACCGCCAGAGCCGCTTCCACGGCGCAAGCGAGAAAGCCGCGCGCTTTTCTTCCGTTCGGCTCATTCGGCTTCCTCCTCTCCCTCGGCGGATTGCATCCGCGCCGTCCGCGCGAACAGGCCGCCCTGCGCCAGGAGCGCCTCCGGCGTGCCCTGCTCGACGATGCGCCCGTCCCTGAGCACGATGATCTGGTCGGCCTGCATCAGCGTTGCGACGCGGTGCGCGATCAAAATCATCGTCGAGCCGCCCGCCGCCTCGCGCAGCCTGCCGCGGATGGCCTCGTCGGTCTTCGCGTCCACGGCGGAGAGCGCGTCGTCAAAAACCATGATCGGCGCGTGCTCCAGCAGCGTCCGCGCGATGGCGGTTCGCTGCTTCTGTCCGCCGGAGAGCGTCACGCCGCGCTCGCCGACCACCGTTTCATACCCGGCCTGAAAGCTGCCGATGGCGTCGTGCAGGCAGGCTTCCCGCGCCGCCTGCTCGATTTCATCCCGGCTGACGTTTTCGCGGGTGATGGCGATATTCTGCGCGACCGTTCGGGAAAACAGAAACGGCTCCTGCAGCACGACGCCCACGCCGCGCCGCAGCTCGCTCGGGTCCATGTCCTTTACGTCCACGTCGCCGATGGTGATTCTGCCCTCGCCGGGGTCGTAAAGCCGCGCCAGCAGCAGCGCAATCGTGCTCTTTCCGCTGCCCGTTTCGCCGAACACGCCGAGCGTCGAGCCGCCCTTGACGGTGAAGCTCACGTCGTCGAGCACCTTCTTCTGCGCATAGGCGAAGCTCACGTGCTCAAAGCGGATATCGCCGGAGAGGTTCGCCGCTGCCGGCGCTTCAGGGCCTTTTTCCGGCTCCGCGCCCAGGATATAGAGCAGACGGTCGATGGAAACGCCCGCCTTGCTCATCTCCGACAGCGTGCGCCCCAGCGCGCGGACAGGCCACGTCAGTTGGCGCGTGTAGCTGACGAACGCCAGGTAGGTGCCCAGCGTGATTTCGCCCTTCACGCAGAGCTGCACGCCGATGGCGATCACGCCGAAGACCTGCGCCATGCTCATCACGTCGCCCAGCGACCAGAACACCGTCATCATGTCGCCGAGCTTCATCCAAATATTGGCGTAATTGTTGTTCTTCCGCTGAAATTTTTCCAGCTCGTCGCGTTCGCGGCCAAAGGCGCGCACCACGCGCACGCCGGTGATGTTCTCCTGCACCGTGCTGGAGAGCTCGCCCTCCGCCTCGTCCGCCTTCTGATAGCCCTTCGAAATGCGCTTGTAGAAGACCAGCGAATAGCCGACGATCACCGGGATGAACGCGAACACGAACAGCGAGATTTTGACGTTCATCGCAAACATGGCGATCATGTAGACCGCAATCAGGAACGTCGTGCTCAGCAGCTCGACCATCTGCTCGGCGATAAAATTGCGGACAACCTCCACGTCGGATGTGCAGCGCTGGATGATGTCGCCGGTCGGGTTTTGCACATGCCAGCTATACGGCAGCCGCTGAATGTGGCCGTATAGCGCGTCGCGCAGCGACTTCACAAACCGTTCCGACCCCTTGGGCAGGTTGGAATCCTGCACAAAGCCCGCGCCGAATTCCAGCAGCGCGACCGTCGCCGCGGCCGCCGCGCACCAGACGAGGATTCGCCCGGCGGGCGCATCCAGCAGGAACGCCGGAAGCCCGTCCGTCTCCCCCAGCAGCGCGTGATCGACGGTAAAACGAATGATCTGTGTAAAGAGCGTTCGCAGCAGCGTAGCCGCCAGTGACGCGCCGATGCCCAGCGCAAACGCGGAGGCTGCCGGCCTCAGATGGTGCGCCAGCAGCCCCGCCTTTTTGCGAAAGCTCTCCCTTTTTTGCTTTCCTTCCATATTTCTCCTTTGATACTAATTCGCAGTTAAAATGCTTAACAGAGCGCATCAGATTTTTTGTTCTG
>UQNM01000107.1 GCA_900542395.1 uncultured Eubacteriales bacterium | reverse complement strand
GTGCGCTCAATCGGGGTCTTGCCGATGGCGCAGCCGACGAACAGCGCGCTGCCGACCGGCGGGGTGCACAGGCCGACGGCGAGGTTGAAGATCAGCACCACGCCGAAGTGCACCGGGTCCATGCCGATGGCCGGGTTGGTCACGACCGGCACGAGAATCGGGGTCATAATCGTAATCAGCGGCGCCATATCCATGAAGCAGCCCAGCAGGAGCAGCATCACGTTGATAATCAGCAGCAGGATGTACTTGTTATCCGTGATGCTCAGCAGGCCGCTGGAAATCGCGGAGGGGATGCGCAGTTCGGTCATCATGTACGCGAACGCCTTCGCCGTCGCCAGCAGCGTCATCACGATGGCCAGCGTCTTGAGCGCGTTCTTAATCACCTTGCCGAAATCGCGCAGCTTCGCGTCGCGGAAGACCACATACGCGAGGAACATCGTATACACCACCGCGATTGCGGAGGATTCCGTCGCGGTGAAGACGCCCATGCCCGTGCCGACCAGAATGATCACCAGCGTCAGCATCGGCAGAATACCGCGCAGGATGACGCTCTTGCGCTGTTCCTTCGGGATGGCCACGCCTTTGGGGAAGTTATACTTCTTGCCCATGAAGAAGCACAGCGCCATCATCGCGCAGCCCAGCACAATGCCCGGCACCGCGCCCGCCATGAACAGCGAGCCGATGGAAACGCCGCCGCCCGCCGCCAAGGCGTAGATGACCATGTTGTGGCTCGGCGGAATGAGCACGCCCTGACAGGCCGTCGTGACCGTCAGACCGACGGAGAAATCCTCGGTGTAGCCCTGCTTGACCATCATCGGGATGACGACGGAGCCGAGGGAAGACACGTCCGCCACGGCAGAGCCGGAGATGCCGCCGAAGAACATGGAGCTGAGGCAGTTGACGTAAGCCAGACCGCCGCGGAAACGGCCGACGGCGAGGTTCGCCAGATCAATGATCTTGTCGGAAATGCCGCCCGCGCCCATGATTTCGCCCATCAGGATAAAGAACGGGATGGAGAGCAGCGAAAAGTTGTTCACGCCGTCCACCATCTGGCGGACAAGCACGGAGAGATTCGTGCCCGTGACCAGCGCGCAGCCCAGCGTCGAGAGCAGCATCGCGAAGGACACCGGCACACGCATCAGCATCAGCGCGATAAAGCCGCCGATCAGCACGATTGCGGCGAGGGTTGCCGTCGTCATTTGTGTTCAGCCTCCTTCTTTTCCATTTCCTTGAGCGCAGCCACGTCGGTGTAGTCGATTTCCTTTTCGGAATAGAGCAGGTCGTCGCGGCTTACAATGCCCGTCAGGAAGAGGAGCGAGTCAAACGTAATCACAAAGCCCGCAATCGGGATCGGCAGATACTGCCACGCGGTGGAAATACCGGTGATGGGCAGCGTGCCCGGCATGCTGAAGAGCTTCATCGTGCGCGCGCCGCCGGTGTAGAGCATGAACAGGCCGCACAGCAGCACCACCACGTCCGTCAGCACGTCGAGCGCCTTGCGCGCCTTGCCGCCGACCGGGAGCTGGTTGTACACCGCGTTGACGGCCACATGCAGGTGATCGCGCACGCCGATGGCGCAGGCGATAAAGGCGAACAGCGTCACCAGCAGGCGCGGCACTTCCTCCGCCCACGACAGGCCGGTGTTGAAGCAGTAGCGGAGCACGACCGTCAGCGTGACGATCGCAACCATCGCCATCATGGAAATCTGCGCAATCAGCAGCACAATCCGATGGACAAAGTGATTCAGCGGCACAAGCACCTTGCGCAGCGCATTCTGAACGTTTTTCATATTCATCCTCCGAATTCAGAACCTTCTGTTCAGAAATCGTAAAGCTCACATTCTGTTTTCCTAACTCATACTAATTCGCAGTTAAAATGCTTAACAGAGCGCATCAGATTTTTTGTTCTGACGAAGCCAAGTGAAGTGAGGCGTACTGGAGGTACGTTGAACGGAACGAGGCAAAGTCAGAGCGAAAAAGATGGTGCGCGGATTAAGCCATTTTAACAAGAATTAGTATCAATGTTTCGATTTCGTTAAGATGACTTTGTAAAAAAGAGGGGCGACCCGAAGGGTCGTCCCCCAGAGTGCATCGCTCAGAGATTAGTACGCCTCGCCGACCTTGGTGATCGCGTCGATGACGTCCTGATACTTCGCACCGTACTTCTCGTAGAGGCTCTGGCCGCCGAGCGCGTCGCTCGGGTTGGTCATCGCGGCCTGGAACTCGGCGTAGGCTTCCGGCGTCAGATCGACGATGGTGCAGCCCGCCTCGCGGACGATCTTCTCAGAGGATTCTTCCTTCTCGGCCCACTTCGCCTTCTCATAGGCTTCGGTCTCGATCGCGCACTGCTTGATGATCTCAACGTCCGCCGGGTCGAGGCTGCTCAGCACCTCAGCAGAGGCGAGCAGGATTTCCGGAACGCGGGTGTGCTCGTCGAGCACGTAGAAGGTCGCGGCCTCGTAGTCGCCCATGTTCTGGTAGGTCGGCCAGTTGTTCTCAGCGCCGTCGATGGTGCCCTGCTTGATGGCGGAGTAAACCTCGTTCGGGCCGATGCCGGTCACGCCGGTGCCGCCCAGCACGTTGGTCATGTCAACCATCATGGCGTTGTTCTGCATGCGGATCTTGAGACCCTTCATGTCGGCGACGGAAGCGACCTTCTTGGTGGTGTAGTAGCTGCGCGCGCCGGCGTCATACCAGCACAGGCCGATCAGGCCGGAGCCGGAAGCCTCGATCTGCGCCAGCATGTCCTTGCCGATCTCGCCGTCGAGCACCGCCCACATGTGGTCGGCGTTCTTATACAGATACGGCATCTGAATCGCGTTCAGCGCCGGCACATAGCTGGCCACCGGGGAAGCGGACACGCGCGCAAACGCGATATCGCCGAGCTGGAGCGCTTCGATGGAGCCGGTCTCCTCGCCGTAGAGCTGGCCGCCGGAATACACCTCGACCTTGATGCGGCCTTCGGTCTTTTCTTCAATCAGACGCGCGAATTCCTGATCCGCCAGCGTGGTCGGATAGCCTTCCGCGTGAACCTCGCTCAGCTTGAGCGTCGTGGCGCTCGCGGCGGCAACGGACAGGGTCATCGCTGCTGCGACAGCAAGAGTAAGCAGTTTTTTCATCGTGGATATTCCTCCATTTTGTTTATTCTCCACCGCACTTTTTCGCCCCGTGCGGATAGATGCGTACCCCAGTGTTCAAAAATCGCCGTTCATTTTCGTATCAGATTAACATTATTATACACGTCCGTGCGCGTCTTTGTCAATAAACATCCGAAATATTACTATATTTTGAACATTTTCATTCCAGTTTCTTGATATTATTTCCTGTTTTTTGTTATGCTCCGTAGCCCATCAGCAATCGCGGCAGCAGCAGCGAAATATCCGGGATGTAGGTCACCAGCATCAGCACGATCACCATCGTCAGGTACAGCGGCAGCATGTTCCTCGCCGTGCGCTCAATCGGGGTCTTGCCGATGGCGCAGCCGACGAACAGCGCGCTGCCGACCGGCGGGGTGCACAGGCCGACGGCGAGGTTGAAGATCAGCACCACGCCGAAGTGCACCGGGTCCATGCCGATGGCCGGGTTGGTCACGACCGGCACGAGAATCGGGGTCATAATCGTAATCAGCGGCGCCATATCCATGAAGCAGCCCAGCAGGAGCAGCATCACGTTGATAATCAGCAGCAGGATGTACTTGTTATCCGTGATGCTCAGCAGGCCGCTGGAAATCGCGGAGGGGATGCGCAGTTCGGTCATCATGTACGCGAACGCCTTCGCCGTCGCCAGCAGCGTCATCACGATGGCCAGCGTTTTCAGGCTGTTTTTGAGAATACCGCCCACGTCGCGCAGCTTCACCGAGCGGAAAACCACCATCGACAGGAACATCGTGTACACACACGCGATGGCGGAGGCCTCCGTCGCCGTGAACACGCCCGCGCCCGTGCCGACCATGATGATAATCAGCGTCATCATCGGCAGGATGCCGCGCAGCAGAATCTTGACGCCTTCGCCCTTGGCCACGCCCTCGCCCTTGGGGAAGTTATAGCGCTTGGCCATCATCATGCACATGATAATCATGCCGCAGCCCAGCGCGATGCCCGGCAGCAGCCCCGCCATGAACAGCGTGCCGATGGAAACGCCGCCCGCCGCCAAGGCATAGATGACCATGTTGTGGCTCGGCGGGATGAGCACGCCCTGACAGGCCGTCGTCACCGTCAGGCCGACGGAGAAATCCTCGTCATAGCCCTGCTTGACCATCATCGGGATGACGATCGTGCCCAGCGAGGAAACGTCCGCCACGGCGGAACCGGAGATACCGCCGAAGAACATCGAATCCAGCACGTTCACGTAGGCCAGACCGCCGCGGAAGCGGCCGACCGCCAGATTCGCCAGATCGACAATCTTTTCGGAAATGCCGCCCGCGCTCATAAATTCGCCCATCACGATGAAAAACGGAATCGAGAGCAGCGAGAAGTTGTTCGCGCCGTCCACCATCTGCCGAACGAGAACGGAGAAGTTCGTGCCCGTGACCAGCGCGCTGCCCAGCGTCGCAAGCAGCATCGCAAAGGAAATCGGCACCCGCATCAGCAGCAGGAGCACAAATCCGCCGATCAAAACCAGACCGGCCAACGTCGCGGTCGTCATTTCTTTTCCGCCTCCTTCGTCATGGCGGCAACGGCCGCTTCATCGGTAAAATCCACTTCCGGCTCGGAATAGAGCAGGTCGTCGCGGGAGATAATGCCCGTCAGGAAGAGAATCGAGTCAAAGCTCATCACAAATCCCGCCACCGGGATCGGCAGATACTGCCACGCGGTGGAAATGCCGGTGATCGGCAGCACACCGGGCAGGCCGAACAGCTTGATCGTGCGCGCGCCGCCGCTGTAAAGCATGAACAGGCCGCACAGCAGCACCACCACGTCCGTCAGCACGTCCAGCGTCTTTCTCACCTTGCCCCCGACCGGGAATTTGTTGTAAATCGCATTCACCGCGACATGCATGTGATCGCGAACGCCGATGGCGCAGGCGATAAAGGCGAACACCGTCACCAGCAGGCGCGGCACTTCCTCCGCCCACGACAGTCCCGTATTAAAGCAGTAGCGCAGAATAACCGTCAGCGTCACAATCGCGACCATCGCCAAAATGGAAGCCTGCGCAATGAACAGCACGATTTTGTGCGTAATGTGGTTGAGCTTCACCAACTTAGCGGCCAGCCCCTTCTGGTTCATGGGCATTCCTCCTTTCCCCTTTTGACCCGTTTGCATAGCGCCTTTCCTCCTTTGTTCGGCCCTTTTCCGTTGGCCTTTCTCTATTTTATTTTATGCGAACGGGGTTTGCTTTGCCTAGCGATGTTGAGCGTTTTTGATGGGTTTCATCGGTTTTTTAACAAGAAATAAACGGCGTTTTGAATCGCGGCGGTGTGGGTTTCTCCTTCCGCCTCTCGCGATTCAAAGCACACCGAAAATGAGCATATCCGGAATATTTGTTCCTATCCCGATAACGTGCCCGCAACTTATCGCCCAGACGGAAAAAGCGCCAAAAAGAGCTCCCTCCGTGAGGGAGCTGTCAGCGAAGCTGACTGAGGGAGTTCGACGGG
>UQNM01000106.1 GCA_900542395.1 uncultured Eubacteriales bacterium | reverse complement strand
TTAGCGGGGGCAGGGGCACAACCTCCCGCGTCCTTTGGCCGTTGGCCAAAGTCGGTTGCGCGCGGGGCGCGCGCCCTGCCGTCGCCGCTGTCTCTGCGGTCTGCCTCCCGGCCTCCGGCCGTGCGCGCTCCGCTTGCCGCGCCGTGTGCGCCGTCCGCGCCCTTCGGCGCGCGTCGCCCCCGTCGTCTGGTGGGCAGGATTCGGTGGTGAAGGGGTTGTCATCCCTCCAGCGTGAGCGCATGGGGGACGGGCACGCGCCTTCCGGCGCTCAGATCGCCGCTTGACGGCGGCGATTAAGCCCGAAAGCACGAAAAAAGCCCCCGCTCTGACCAAAAGCGGGGGGATAGGGAGATTCCCAA
Organism: uncultured Eubacteriales bacterium; assembly: GCA_900542395.1. GTDB lineage: Bacteria > Bacillota > Clostridia > Christensenellales > Aristaeellaceae > Ventricola. The sequence continues at coordinate 5,396 of UQNM01000106.1, read as the reverse complement.
CTCCCAAACGGCCAGCAGAACGGCCGAAAATGGGCTATCAAAGGTCATCGCGCCGTCGATCGGCGCGGTATGCGTCCGTTCCGCCGCCGCTGGCGGCATAGTAGAGATACCGCCGCCAACAGTCGGCGCAAACATCGTCAAGCTCTCCTTGGCAGGCCATACGGCAGGCGTAGAACGCCCCGTCCGGCGGGCACTCGTCCGCCAAAATCATCAACGCCAGCCTATACCAGCTCGGAATGGGCGCAGTTGCGCGCCGCTGACCTGCGCCCATTGCCATCCCTCCCACCCTGCGAGCTTGAGCTATCAGCCAGAACCAGTATACGACACGGAAAGCCGAAAGGCAAGCATGATTTGACTATCTTTGCCCTTAAAAGCCGTTCGCCTCGATCTTCAGCCCGCCGCCTGATCCGGAAGCGATCAGCGCCGCGCCCGCCCGGTCTGTGACCAGCCACTCCAAGGCCGCCCCCGGCTCGATGCGGCAGCCGTCCGCGACGGCCGCCAGCGCGGCCAGATCCGGCAGCGCGCCGCGCGCTGGGTCTTCCCATGCCTGCCATGTTGACCGGGCAACCCCGGCCAGCTTCGCGGCCTGCGTCTGGCTCAGGTTGGCCAGCTTGCGCCAATGCTTGAGCCTGCTCTTGATGATCTCCCGATAATTGGCCACCGGACGGCGGCAAAAAAGCGGTCTGCTGTACATGTGTTCCTCTCTTCCTGGCAAAAAATCGCCGCATACTTTTTCGATCAGGCGCACGACCCCGGAAAACTGGCCTTTTTGCCACTCTCCAAGGCCGATAACGCCATCGTGCCGAGCTTTCTCTTTCTCCGTTCCTCCGTCAAAACCCTGCAAAAAACAGCCCCGAGGCGCGCCGATCCGCGCCGCAGCGTAGCGAAAAGGTGCAAGTCTGGCGCGCCATCCTGCATCTTTCAAGGCCGTTTTCTCGCGCGTGTGTACGCGCGTAGTGGTGACACCATCTTGAATCAGGTGTACAGTGTACTCGTATTAGGTTACGTATATAGAATAAGCGGCCATTCTGTCCGAATAGATGGGACAAAATGGCCGAATAGAGCGGACAAAATGGCCGAATTGGGCGGACAAAATGGCCGAATTGGGGCGGACATAATGACCGAATTATTTTGTTTGAAGCCATTGCCTGATATAATAGGGCAGGTAGTAACGGTTGCAATCCTGAAAGCGTGACTTTGTAACGCTGATAAGCTTGTTGTCAACCAAGTTGGCGGTGGCACGTCGTACCGTGCGCACCGAAACGCCCAGCGTTTTAGCCAGATCGTTTTGATTGTATACGCAGTAGACCTCCTCCAACTGCTCATCATAGAAACGCCCGTTCCCGTTGAGCATGTTGTTCACGGACATCTTGCAGCGGTCATAAAGCAGACCGTAAAGCGCCCGTTCCAGCAAAGAAAGCTTTGCAAAAGGGCCTTGAGGCAGCGGGATAAGCTGATATACTTGAGCCATTTTTAATCCGAGGGGGATTTGCATGACATACAAGCAATGGTATCAGGAATATTTGCGCCTCTACAAGCGCAAACTCGCGGAGAAAACCCGAGAGAGCTATACAAGGCTCGACACGCTCATTTCACCGATCATCGGTGAAAAGGAGCTGGAAGCGATCACGCCGGACGACATCCAAGCGGCCATCATCAGCGCCGAGGTTCAAGCCGGCGGCAGACAGGCGCAGCTCGTCTATACGCTGCTGCATGCGGCATTTCGCCGCGCCGTCCGCAGCGGCCATATCCGGCAAAGCCCGGTCGAGGCCGTGGACAAACCAGAGCACGAAGGCAAGCAAGGCCGCGCCATCGAGGGCGCAGACTGGCAGCTTCTCGCGCCGATCATCCGCGAAAGCGTGGCCTTCTCGCTGGCTTGCTTTGCGGGGCTGAGGCGTGGGGAAGTGCTGGGTCTCCGGCGTGGAGACATCGACCTCGAAGCCGGGTTGATACGTGTCGAGCGTCAGCGCGTCCGTGTCGGCGGCCAGATCGTCGCCGCAGCGCCGAAGTCGTCCGCTGGTGTGCGCGTCGTGCCGATATCGCCGGAGCTTCTGCCAATCCTCACAAGAGCCGTGCGCTTCCTGCTTCCAGCGGCCTATCTCGTCCCGATCTCGCCCGAAACGCTGGGGCGCAGATGGAGCGCGGCACAAAAGGCAGCGGGCATCACAGCGCCGTACAGGCTGCACGATCTTCGGCACACATACGCCACCCGGCTCATGCTGGAGGGCATAAACCCGCGCGTTTTGCAGTATGTGATAGGCCACTCCGATTTCGGTTTTACCGTCTCCACGTATACCCATGTGGGCGCGGCAGCCGCAAAAACGGAACTCTCTAGGGTCTATAAAAGTCTACATTAGAGCGCGAAAAGAACGCCGCACGACTGGAAATCGTGTGTGGGCTGATACCCCACCTAGGGTTCAAATCCCTAACTCTCCGCCAATCGCTTTTCTGGTAAGCGCCGGAAAGGCGATTTTTTTAATGTATAGCAAATGAGCAGATCCGAAATTTGCGCAACGTTCGCTTTTTGCTCAATGATTGGTGAAAATAAAAAATGAAACGCGAAAGGGGTTCGGTGGATTGCCGAGCCCCTTTACTGCTTGGTTACGAAGTGCCCGAAATCCGTCCATCTTTGCAGATTGCGCGCAGGAGGCAGAGGAGCGAACGGATGGAGCGCCGAATCAGACATCCATCTGGAAATATTGAACGCTCTACGATGCAGACTTTTTCGCATCTCGTGCGTCTTTATGGTGTATCGCGATACGAAGGAAACGGAAGGAAGGATGAATGTGGAGGACAAAAGACGGCGCGACGAGCGCTTTGTGGAGGCGATTCGTCAAAATCGCGCCGGAATGTTTTGCGTGGCGAGGATGATGCTTCGATCGGATAGCGACGCGGAAGAGGCTGTGGCCGATGCGACGGTGAGCGCCTACGCGCACCTGTACACGCTGAGAAATTGGGAGGCCGTCAGGCCATGGCTGATGCGTATTACCGTCAACGCATGCCACAAGATGCTCAGACGGCGAAAACGAGAAACGCCGAGCGGCGACGAGGCGCTGTTTGACAGACCGATAAAACCGAGCGATGCGACGGAAATCTGGTCGTTGGTGGAGCAACTGGATGCGTTGTACAGCGTGCCGCTGACGATGTTTTACGCAGACGGCATGAAGCTGGAGGAGATCGCGGCGGCGCTTCATGTGCCGAAGGGGACGGTTTCGGCGCGGATGACGCGCGGGCGGCAGAAGCTCAAGACGTGGATGGAGGAAGAACTATGACGGAACGAGAGATTGAGGCGAGGTTGAGAAACGAGCGAATTTCCCTGCCGGATGGATTCGAAGCGAGGCAGGAGGCGACCTTACGCCGCGTAATGGCGAAAAGAGAGGGCGTATTGCCCAAGCGAATGGCGTGGCTGGCGGCGGCGCTCGTGCTGATGATGAGCGCGGCGGCGATAGCCGCGGGCGGGCGTGGGCTGGCGTTCTTCTGGCGGCAGGCCTCGCCGGAGGCGGAGCGGCTCGTTGAAAAAGGAATTGCGCAATCCGGCGGCCAGCTCGACGCAGCGGAATTTGTCGTTCGGGAGGCCGTATACGACGGCAACGTTTTGCAAGCGGTCGTTGCGGTTCAGGGAAAGGAAAACCGACGCGCCGTGATGCTGGGGGACGACGGAAACGTGAGCGCAGATGCGGTACTTGTGGACGTTGGCGAGGATGGCGAAATTGAGACTGCACGGGAGGAAGACGGCGTGCTGCTGGTGTACATCCGACAGGAGATGCGGACGGCGGAAAAGGAGCTTCACGTGGTTTGGCCGTGCTTTGCATCCGTGGCGGACGCGGATGGCCTGAACTGGTCAAGCCCGCAGATGGGTACGCTGGTCTTCGATGTGCCGCGTACAGCGCCGCAGACGCTCGATATGCAGATGCGGGTCGAATTGGAGCATGCGCTGACGTTGACGCACATCGCCGTTGAAACCACGCCGCTTGGCGCGACGCTGACGATTTCGTATCAGCCGGGCGAACGGCTCAAGGCCGCGATGCCTGAGTTTTATGTGGAGGATGGAGCGCACGTGGTCAACTGGCGCGGAACGCTGTCGCGTGAGGGCGATGTCCAGACGGGATATACCGTCTGCATCCACACAGACCCGATTGACAGCCTGCCGCATACGCTGACACTCGGCGTTCGCGGGCTTTCGTCTAAGGTGCGGGTGGATTTTGACGCGCAGACGGCGACGATGATAAAGGGGGAGGAAGCGCAATGAAACGATGGGGATTGCTGGCAGCGGCGGCGTTGCTGAGCGTCGGCACAGCTTTAGCGGAAGAGGAGCCTTCGCGACATATCCGCACGACGATTTCCGGTGAAGCATATGCCGTTGCGGTTGACGCGGACGTATACGGCGAGGAGCAAAAGGCTGTTCAGGCTTATCGGGTGACGACGCTCGATCTTGGAAAAAATCCGGAGGCGCATTTTGATCTTGCGCTTTGGTTTGGCGCGGATGCGCTGCTGGAAAAAACGGGAGGGGATTACACGATTTTCTATCCGAAGGGCGAAGATGCGGAAGTTGGCGCGCGAGACGAGGCGGGTTTCAGCCCATACGGCCTGTATTTTGAGCGCGCGACAAACGCTCGGCTGGAATTTCCGTTGGAGCGATGGAACTACAGGCAGATACAGGAAAAAACGAACGCGGCGGAAATCCCGGAAGGCATCTCCTTAACGGATGCGACAGACAGTATTCTGTCCATTGCAAGCGCGCTGGGCGTGACGATGGCGCGTCGGCCGGTCTTTATATCCGCGATGACGCAGGCGGATTGGCAGGCGGAGACGGAGCAAAAGATGGCGCGGGGCATTGCGCCGCATGAACGCATTGTTTCGGATTGGACGAAGGACGATGAAAGCGTTCAACTGAATTACAGGCAGTTTTTCCATGACCTGCCCGTGTTGGAAACGGATGCGCATATGCCCGGTATTCTCGAATGGGAAACACCGTTGACCATGGTTTCCGCGACGGTCAGCCGACGCGGCCTCGAACGGTTGAATTTCCCGTCTGTCATGGGCAGGGAAGCGCCGCTGGGGGAAATGTTCGCGCCGATTTCGCCGGAAGAAGCGCTTTCAGCCTGCGGCAGGGCGAATCTGCAACTGGACGACTGGCAGAATCTCCACGTTTCAACGATTGAGCTGGGCTATGTGATGCTGGCGAAGAATCGTGCGCTAACCGATCTTGAGGCGCGCCCCGCATGGTTGATCCGCATTTGGGGAGAGATTTTCGGCGAGACGGAAAGCGTCGCCGTCGCCGTGGACGCGCAGACAGGAACGATTATCGCCAAGTAAACAGCAAAAAAATCTCCGACGGTTTAGTGATATGTACCCCCAATACTGGACATCCGGTATTGGGGGTATTTTTATGCGAT
>UQNM01000105.1 GCA_900542395.1 uncultured Eubacteriales bacterium | reverse complement strand
CCGACGGTGAAGAGCGGGTTGAGCGAGGTCATGGGATCCTGAAAGATCATGCCGATCTGGTCGCCGCTGATCTTGCGGAACATTTTGGGCGTGAGCCGCGTCAGATCCGTGCCGTCAAAGATCATCTTGTCCGCCGAAATTTTGGCGTAGTCCGGCAGAAGGTGCAGCACGGAGAGCATCGAAACGCTCTTGCCGCAGCCGCTTTCGCCGACGACGCCCACGGTCTCGCCCTCGTCCACGTGCAGATTCACGCCGCGAACGGCCTGCACCTTGCCGACGTGGATATCAAACGTCGTCCGCAGGTTTTCAATGTCAAGGAGTCGTTGCATAATAGCCTCCCGTGTCGTTTTTGGGGTTACGTTGGGCTGCCGCCCAAACCTGCTTGGGGGATGATTGATATCTCGCTGAATCCCGCACAGCGGGCACGTGATATCAATCCCCATCAAACTCCCTGCTATGCTTCGCGGCATGCCGCGAAGTGGAAGAGGAAGGTGTCGGGAACTCAGTTCCTGACTGGGGTTTGGGGCAGAGCCCCAACGTTCTTACTTTTTCAGTTTCGGATCGAGCGCATCGCGCAGGCCGTCGCCGATGAAATTCAGCGAGAACATCGTCAGGCTGATGGCGGCGATGGGGAAGAACATCTGATACGGCGCGCTGGTCAGCGTGCCGATAGCGTCGTTAGCCAGCGAACCCCAGGAGGCCATCGGCTTTTGAATACCGATGCCCAGGAAGGAGAGGAACGCCTCGGAGAAGATCGCGCCCGGAATCAGGAACATCACCGAAACGATGATCGGCCCCATCGCGTTGGGGAGCAGATGGCGCAGCAGAATCTGGAAATCGCTCGCCCCGGCCAGCTTGGCGGCGAGGGCGTATTCCTGATGCTTGAGGCTGACGACCTGCGAACGGGTGATGCGCGCCGTGCCGACCCACGAGGACAGGCACAGTGCAATCAGGATGGAACGGACGTTCGAGCCCATGAGCATCATCAGCAGGATGGTGTACAGCAGGGACGGCAGGGCGATGATGATATCGACGATGCGCATCATCACGTTATCGACCTTGCCGCCGAAATAGCCCGCGATGCCGCCGTAGAGCACGCCGATGACCATGTTGACCAGCGCGGCGACCACGCCGATGGAAAGGCTGATGCGCGCGCCGTAGAGCACGCGGACATACAGGTCGCGGCCGAGCGCGTCCGTGCCGAACCAATGCGCCTTGGAAGGCCACTGGGCGATGGAGAGGAAATCGGCCTCGTCATACGCATACGGGCAAAACATCGGCCCGAAGATGGCGAACAGGGAGACGATGAGGATCATAACCAGACCGAACACGGCCAGCTTATCTTTGCGGAAGCGCCGCCATGCGTCCTTCCAATAGGAAACGGAAGGGCGGGAAATCTGGTCGGCAGAGATGCTGGCCTTGTCCAGCGGCTGATAACGGGTATCTTTTTCCATAATATCCTCCCGGTCACTCGTCGAGCTTCACGCGCGGGTCGATGACGCCGTAAACCACGTCCACGAGCAGGTTGCAGGCCACGACGAACACGCCGAGGAAGATGGTGACGCCCATGATGATGTTGTAGTCGCGCGCGGTGATGGAATCCACAAAGTATTTGCCAAGCCCCGGAATCGCGAACAGGCGCTCGACGATGAACGAGCCGGTCAGCAGGTTGGCGATGAGCGTACCCAGATAGGTGACGACCGGCAGAATCGCGTTGCGCAGGCCGTGCTTGAGGATGACCATGCGCTCGGCCACGCCCTTGGCGCGCGCGGTTCGGATATAATCCTGCTGCATGACCTCGAGCATCGAGGAACGGGTCATGCGCGCGATGTACGCGATGGGGGAGAAGGAGAGGCACGTCACCGGCAGGATGTAGTGCTTCCATGTGCTCAGGCCGTAGGTCGGCAGCCACTTGAGCACGCCGGCGAACAGATACAGCAGCAGAACGGAGATGACGAACAGCGGCACACACACGCCGATGGTCGCGATCACCATGGATATACCGTCAAACAAGCTGCCGCGCTTGACTGCGGAGGTCACGCCCAGCAGCACGCCGACCACCAGCGACAGCAGCACCGCCAGAATACCGATGCGCGCGGAAATCGGGAAGCCGCGCTCGATCAGGTCGTTGACCTGCACGCTGGAATTCTTATAGGAAATGCCGAAGTCGCCGTGGAGAATCTGGTCGAGGTAGGTGAAATACTGTTTATACAGCGGCTGATCCAGACCGTATTTCTCGTTGAGGCGCTGCATGACGGCCTCGGGCACGCCCTGCTCGCCTTTGGCAAACGGGCTGCCGGGAATGGCATGCATCAGAAAGAAGCAGGCGGTAATCAAAATGACAATGGTGATGACACCAGATAAAATCCGTTTGGCGATATACTTGCCCACGAGGCGTCCCCCTTTTGAAAAAAATATGAAGGCGAAAGCCGGTTTTGAGTGTCCATCAAAAACGCTCAGAATCATTCGCATCCCAAATCATATGGGATTATTATAAGGCGAAACTCTCAGGATTTCAATATGTTTTTCGCTGACTTCGAATTTTTTGAAGGATTTTGTCTCTGAAAATTCAAAAACAGAGTATTTTGGCTCTACATGTTGACAAAAACGGATAGTTTTGCTATGCTTAACACATATTCGGCCGCGCCTGCCTCGCGCAGAGGGTCGAAAAAACAAACAAGGGAGGTTTTTAACATGAAGAAACTGCTTGCGCTGGCTCTTTGCGCTCTGACGCTGGTTTTCGCCTGCGCCGCCGCGATGGCGGACGCATCCATCACGTTCCAGATGGGCGGCGAACCGGAATGCATGGATCCGACGATCAACGACTATTCCTCCGGCTCCTACGCGCTGCAAAGCCTGTTCCGCGGCCTCTATAAATATGATGCGGACGGCGCGCTTGTTCCGGCGATGGCCGAGAGCTACGAGGTCTCCGAGGACGGCTGCACCTACACCTTCAAATTGAAGGAAGGGCTCAAGTGGAGCGACGGCAGCCCGCTGACTGCGCACGACTTCGAATACAGCTGGAAGCGCGTGCTCAACCCGGACGTGGGCAGCGAGACGGCTTACACGCTCTACAGCGTGATTAAGGACGGCTACGAGTGCTTTGTGAGCAAGACCGTCGCCGCAGACGATCTGCCGATCCGCGCGCTGGACGACACCACCTTCCAGGTGGAGCTGAAAGCCCCGGCCAGCTACTTCATCACCCTGACGGCCTCCACCGCGTTCATGCCGGTTTGCAAGGCGAACGTGGAGAAATACGGCGAGGATTGGTCGAGCAGCCCGGAAACCTACGTCTGCAACGGCCCGTTCATGCTGGCGGACATGAAGAAGGACGAGAGCTTCACCTTCGTCAAGAACCCGAACTACTACAACGCGGACGAAGTGAAGATCGACACCGTGAAGTACGTCTTCCTCAACGCGCCGGAGACGGTGCGGATGGCGTTTGACAACAGCGAGCTGGATATCGCCACCTCCGTCAACAGCGACGCGATGAAGGCCTACACCGGCACGGATAAGCTCGTCACCTCCGACCGCATCGGCTACCGCTACTATGAGTTCAACTGCTCCAAGGCGCCGTTCAACGATGCGCGCGTGCGCCGCGCGCTGACGCTGGCGCTGAACCGCAAGATCATCACCGAAGGAATTCTTCAGGACCCGACCCTGCCGCAGCTCTATGGCTGGGTGCCTTACGGCATCAAGGACGTTCTCGATCCGAGCAAGGATTGGCGCGACGTCGTCGGCAATGCGTTTGACGAGGACATCGAGGAGGCGAAGGCGCTGCTGGCCGAGGCGGGCTATCCGAACGGCGATGGCTTCCCGACCTTCTCCATCAAGTATACCCCGAGCACCGAGCTTGAGAACGTCGCGCAGGCGATGGCCGCGATGTGGAAGCAGTACCTCGGCCTGAACTGCGAAGTGACTGCCGTGGAGAGCGGCGTATACTGGGCGGACGAGGGCACCCGCGCGACGGGCGACTTCGAAATCGCTTACATGGGCTACACGCTGGATTACGCCGAGCCGAGCGCCGCGTTCGCCGTGCTGGAGAACGGAAAGGTCAAGACCCGCTGGGATTGCCCGGCCTACCTCGAGCTCTGTAACAAGATGCGCAGCAGCATCTCCGACGAGGAGCGCGAGGAACTGTATAAGGAAGCCGAGGCGCTGCTGGCGCAGGAGTGCCCGGTCATGCCGATTTACAACTATGTCGCGACGGCGCTGGTCTCCGAGCGCGTGAAGGGCTTCACCCGTAACGCCAACGGCCACCCGAACTTCGAATACTGCACCATCGCGGAGTAAGCGAAAAACCTGATTAGGGCGCAGGGCAAAGGCTCTGCGCCCTTTATCATGCACGGAATCATCAGACCACTTGGCAATCACGTACAGAAAAAATGCAGAATTTCGAACGAAAATACTTGAAAGCCCTATGCGATTGGACTATAATAAACAGAGTTATTGCCTGAAAATTTACTTTTTTGGAGGTTCACATGGGAAATAATGCAATCGTCGGTCAGAGCGGCGGCCCTACGTCTGTCATCAACGCGAGCCTTGCAGGCGTGTTTCAAGCCTGTGTGATGCGCGGCGCGAACCGCGTTTACGGCATGCTCAACGGCGTGGCGGGGCTGCTCGACGATCGCGTGACCGATTTGACCGCGACGCTCGGCTCGTCCCTTGAAATCGAGCTGCTCAAGCGCACGCCGTCCTCGTATCTGGGAAGCTGCCGCTATAAGCTGCCGGACAGCCTGACGCACCCGGACGTGTATGAAAAGCTGTTCGCCATCCTCAAAAAGCTGGATATCGGCTACTTCTTCTACATCGGCGGCAACGACAGCATGGACACGATCTGCAAGCTGAGCGATTACGCCAAGCGCATCGGCAGCGACATCCGCTTCATGGGCGTGCCGAAGACCATCGACAACGACCTGATGCACACCGACCACACGCCGGGCTACGGCTCGGCGGCGAAGTATATCGGCGTGGTGATGAAGGAAATCATCCGGGATGCGACGGTATACGGCACGAACTACGTCACCATTGTGGAAATCATGGGGCGCAACGCGGGCTGGCTGACCGCGGCGGCGGCGCTGGCGCGCGGCGAGGACTGCGAGGGCGTGAACATGATCTGCCTGCCGGAGGTGCCGTTCAACATCGAGCATTTTATGGACAAGGTGGAGCGGATGCAGCGGGAGAGCAGATCCGTCGTCATCGCCGTCAGTGAGGGCGTGAAGCTGGCGGACGGGCGCTATGTCTGCGAGCTTTCCGATGACGCGCACTTCGTGGACGCATTCGGCCACAAGAGCCTGACCGGCACGGCGCGCTATCTGGCCAATCAGGTGGCGGGCAAGCTGAAAACCAAGACGCGCTCCATCGAGCTCTCCACGCTCCAGCGCTGCGCGGCGCACGTTTCCAGCCGCACGGACATCACCGAGGCCTATCAGGTCGGCGGCGCGGCGGCCAAGGCGGCGTTTGAGGGACACACGGGCGAGATGGTCGCACTTGAGCGCATTTCCAACGACCCGTATCAGTGCACGACGCGGCTGGTCGATATCCATCAGATCGCCAACTTCGAAAAGAAGGTGCCGCTGGAGTGGGTGAACAGCTATCGAACGGACATGGAACCGGCGTTCCTGCAATATGCGCGGCCGCTGATTCAGGCGGAGCTGACCCCGGTGTATATCGACGGCCTGCCGAGACATATTTTTATGAAATAAGCAGTAAATGAGCAAATCCGAAATTTTGCACAAATTCCAATAACGGGCGCGCGATG
>UQNM01000104.1 GCA_900542395.1 uncultured Eubacteriales bacterium | reverse complement strand
CGCGCCGCTCTTCTGCAAAACGGGCCGCCAGCTCGCGCTCACCCGGCAGGGCGAGGCGTTTTTGGCGCATGCCACCCGCATGGTGGAGCACTATTATCTGGCGCTGGACAGCGTTTGCCCGGCGGAGAAGCTGGAGGGCACGGTCAGCGTCGGCGGGTGCGAAATCAACATCGGCAACAGCCTGCTCGCGCTGTTTGAGCAATTCCACACCGCGCACGCCGAAACCCGGCTGAACATGATGATGACGCACAACGCGGGCGTTCCGGCGCTGATCCGCTCGGATATGCTGGATATCGGCTTTTTCTACACCATGCGCCCAGGCGTGGTCAGCGGGCTGCGGGCGGTGCCGCTGTACCGCGAGCCGGTGTATATCGTGGTGTCGTGGGATCATCCGCTGGCGCAGAAGAAGGGGCTGAAATACGAGGCGCTGGAGGGCATGCAGTTCATGTACCCGCACGATACATGCTGCTTTGTCGGCGAGTTTTTGCCGATGCTGGAAAAGATGGGGGTTCACCTGAGCAAGACGACGTTTTTGGGCGGCGTTCAGCTCGTGGTGGAGCAGGTGCGCAAGGAGGGCGCGATGACGCTTGCGCCGCACTGTGCCGCGCAGCATTACCACGACGCTTACGGGCTGGTCAGGCTGGATATGGATGAAGACCCGATCTGGGCATGGGAAAATATCGTCTATAAAAACTACGAAACGCTCAAGCCCGCCGCCCGCGCGCTGGCGCGGAGCAGCGCGGTCTATGCCGATGAGCTTGTGAAAAAGGACACGAGCGGGTGGATTTTAAGGCCGAATGGGTCGGCATGATTGTTAAATTTCTGTTTTTCGAATGATTCATTTCCTCCTTTCGAGTGATGAAACGCATAAATTCATGTACAATGATGTCAGGAGTTCCGAACGTGTTTACATCGGAAAGGAGAAAAAAGAATGAACAAGAAATGGATCGCTTCTCTGGCCTGCGTCTGCCTGCTGGCTTCCAGCTTCACGGCGGCGGTGGCCGAGGGCATGAAGCCCGGCACCTACACGGAAGTCGCCCGCGGCATGTACGACGGCCTGACGGTGGACGTGACCGTGTCCGAGAGCAAGATTGAGGACATCAAGGTGACCGCTTACAACGAGACCGCTCCCGGCTGGCCGGCGCTGGAGAAGATGCCCGCCGCGATTCTGGAAGCGCAGTCTCTGGCGGTAGATACCGTCAGCGGCGCGACCCGCACCTCCGAGGGCATCCTCAAGGCTGTTGAGGCGGCTCTGGTCGAGGCCGGCGCGAACGTCGAAGATTTCAAGAAGCCGGTCGAGGCGAAGGAAGTCGCCGCGCCGGATTACTTCCCGACCATGGGCTCCGTCGAAGTGCCGGAGAAGTGGGACGAGAGCTATGACGTCGTCGTCGTCGGCGGCGGCTTCGCGGGCCTTGCGGCGGCTTACTCTGCGGAGAAGGCCGGCAGCAGCGTCGTGCTGGTTGAGAAGCTCTCCACCACCGGCGGCAACAGCGCCATCAACGGCGGCCAGTACGCCTCTTACACCTCCAAGCGCGCCGCCGAGCTCCAGCAGAAGCTGGGTCTTGAGCCGGACACCGCCGAGAAGCACATCGAAGACACCATCAAGGGCGGCGACAACATGAGCAACCCGGCGCTGGTGCGCGAGATGGTCTACGCTTCCCCGGTCTACTTTGATCTGCTGCTGGACAACGGCCTCCAGATTCGCGAGACGCTGGCGCGTCCGGGCGGACACTACGGCTACCGCACCTACGTCACCGAGAACCAGGTCGGTTCCGACATCACCAACCTGCAGCTCAAGATGCTGAAGGAAACCAGCGCGACCATCGAGCTGGAGACCAAGATGGTTGAAATCTACCGCACCCGCGACGAGGCGAACCGCGTTGTCGGTATCCGCGTTGCGACCGCGGACGGCTACAAGACCATCGAGGCCAAGAAGGGCGTCATCATGGCGACCGGCGGCTTCTCCGCGAACGTCCAGATGCGCGAGACGCAGGTTCCGTACCTGACGGAAGAACTGCCGACCACCAACATCAAGGCCGCGTCCACCGGCGAGGGCATCTACCTTGCGCAGGCGATCGGCGCGAACACCACCCAGATGAGCAACATCCAGCGTTATCCGTGGGCGGACCCGAACACCGGCGTTCTGGATAAGTACGCGGTGTGGCCGTTCACCGGCCCGTCCTATGGCGTCATCTACGTTGATTACAACGGCAACCGTTACGTCAACGAGGGCGACCGCCGCGACGTCTGCGCGAACGCTGCCGTCAACACCGGTTTCGTCTCCACCTACGCCATCTTCACCGAGCCGGTCGTCGCCGGTTACGTCCGTCCGGAAGAAATCGAAGCCGGTATCGCCGATGGCCGCATCCTGAAGGCGGACACGCTTGACGAGCTGGCCGAGAAGATCAACGGCTTTGAGGTCAAGGGCATGTTCCCGACCGTCACCGGCGACAACCTGAAGGCCACCATCGAGAAGCACAACGGCTACATCGACAACGGCGAGGATCTCGATTTCCACAAGGTCATGGCTTCCACCATGGTCAAGATCGAGGAAGGCCCGTACTACGCGCTGCCGCAGTTCCCGTCTGTGCACCACACGATGGGCGGTCTGGTCATCGATACCATGACCCGCGTGCTGGACATCTACGGCCAGCCGATCGAAGGCCTCTACGCGGCCGGCGAAGTCACCGGCGGCGTGCACGGCACCAACCGTCTGGGCTCCAACGCGGATGCGGACGCTTGCGGCTTCGGCTACATCTCCGGCATCGTCGTTGCGACCGGCGAACTCCCGGACTTCATCCCCGCTGAGTAATTGAATCGCTCACATGCGGCGGCGCGAAAGCGCCGCCGTTTTTTGGCAGGAAACAGAATAGATTGAAAAACTTTGAAGCATGCTTTTCCCCAAACCCGTGTATATATGGAGCATGAGGACAAGGGGAGGGGATGCGCGTGAAACGAGTTTTGGCGGCGCTTTTGCTGCTCTGCGCCGTGACGATGAGCGCGGGCGCGGCGGCACAGACGCAGATGAATGTGTATTTCGCGGCGAACGCCATGGACGAGGAGACCGCCGGAGCGCTGATGGAGCGGACGCGGCAGGCGTTTCCGCAGGCGCAGTGGCGGGCGATTGGGCCGACGGGGGAGCGCGACCTGCGCGCGCTGATCCTCGGGGACGACATGCCGGATCTCATCGTCTGCGCGCCGTCCGAGGCGAGCCTGTGGGTGAGCGACGGGCTGTTTATCGCGCTGGACGGCTGCCTGACGGATGCGTCGCGCATCAGCGAGCCCGTGCTGGACGCCTGTGTGCAGGATGAAACGCTGTTCATGCTGCCGCTGACGGCGAAGCACCGGCAGATGGCGGTCAACCGGCGGCTGCTGGAAAAGCGGAGAATGGGCTATATGACTAGCGCGATCGAGCACCCGATCTGGTACCCGATGGAGTTCGACCAGCTCTTGGAGGAATTCGCGCTGGCGGATCATCCGGCGCTGGAAATTTGGCCGGCCGAGCCGGAAACCTGCGGCGCGCTGGAGGCGCTGCTGCAAGCGCTCTACGGCGGGGCGTGGCTGACCGAAGGGGGAGAAACCGGACAGGCGGATCACATCAACGTGCAGGCGGCGCTGGAATGGCTGCGCGACCGGGTGCGGGGCGGCCTGATTGCGCGGGTCGGGAGCAGGGAGGAAGCGCTGACGCATTTTTTGAACGGGGAAACCGCCCTGTTCATGGATTGGCGGACGGGCGACGAGCGGCGCTGCGCCCGCGAATTGGAGAAAAACGGCGTCGAGCTGCTCACCATGCCGTATCCATCCTCGACGGGCTTTGTGATCCGATCGTTTGAGCTGACGGGCGTTTGCGTCGCCGCCGGAGCCAACAGCGCGCTGGCCATGCGCGCGGCGGCGCTTTGGCACGAGGACGCGCAGGCGCAGCGCGCGCTCGGCGAACGCGGCATCTGGAAGGACGACGCGGTGTGGCTGCCCGAAATCGACGCGACGCAGAAGGGGCTGACCCTGCGGCGGCTGATGTGCGAGGCCATCGAATCCGCGCTGAGCGGCGAAAGCACGCCCAAGGACGCGCTCAGGCTCGTTCAGACGACGCTGGACGCGATGTGACGCGCCCAAAAATCAGATTTTCCGGCGCAAAAGCAAAATTTCTCTTGCAAAACGGGGATGAGCCGTGTTATAATCTCCTTTGTATGAACGGGCGCTCCGCTGCGAACAAAGTCGCGTTACGCATGAACGCCTGACGAAAGGAGAAACTGACCGATGAGCGAAATCATCCGTGCAATTGAGAGCGAGCAGCTCAAGAAAGACCTTCCCAAGTTCAACGTGGGCGATACCCTGCGTGTCATGGTTAAGGTTGTTGAGGGCGATCGCGAGCGCCTGCAGGCCTTCGAGGGCATCTGCATCGCGAAGCGCAACGGCAGCATCCGTGAGACCTTCACCCTCCGCCGTGTTTCCTACGGCATTGGCGTGGAGCGTACCTTCCCGCTGCATTCCCCGCGTCTTGATAAGATTACGGTGCTCCGTCGCGGCAAAGTCCGTCGTGCGAAGCTGTACTATCTGCGTAATCTGTCCGGCAAGGCCGCCAAGATTAAGGAGAAGTAATTGTGCTGTTAAGACCGCCGGGCGTTGCGTCCGACGGTCTTTTTCTATTCTATATACGCGCCCCAAAACATCGAACAGGCGCGAAGCGAAGAAAGGGTGCAGGGAACGGGTTCCCTGCCGGGGGATGGGGCAGCGCCCCATGAAGGAGGATGCAATGAACGAAGATGTGATGCTCCGCGCCGACGAGAAGAAGATCAACTGGTATCCCGGCCACATGGCCAGAGCCAAGCGCGCGCTGGCCGATCAGCTCAGCCGCGTCGATGTGGTCGTGGAGCTTTGCGACGCGCGGATTCCCCGCGCCAGCCGAAACCCGGATCTGGCCGATATGATCAAAAACAAGCGCCATCTGCTCGTGCTCGGCAAGGCCGATTTGGCTGATGAGCGCGAAACCCGCGCGTGGCTGGGGTATTTCCGCGCGCAGGGGATCGACTGCATGAGCTTTGACAGCATTCGCGGCAAGGCAAAGGATATCATCGCGCGCATTGAAAAGGCCAGCGCCGACGCGGTGGCCAAAATGGCCGCGAAGGGCGTTAAAAAGACCGTGCGGGTGATGATCGTCGGCGTGCCGAACGTCGGCAAATCCACGTTCACCAACCGGATCAACGGCGCGTCCATCGCCCGAACGGGCGACCGCCCCGGCGTGACCCGCAGCAACCAGTGGGTGCGCATCACGCCGTACCTCGAACTGCTGGATACGCCCGGCCTGCTCTGGCCGAACCTCAGCGATCAGCAGGACGCGCGCGCGCTGGCGTTCGTCGGCACGATCAACGACAATATCATGGATCAGCAGATGCTGGCGATCCGCCTGATGGAGCGGCTGATGGAGGATCACGCCGACGCGCTGACGACCCGCTTCAAGCTCAAAAACAACGCTTTGCGCGGTGTGCCGCTGCTGGAGGAGGCCTGCCGCTGCCGCGGGTGGCTGCTCCCCGGCGGCGTATGCGACACGGATCGCGGCGCGGCGGTCATTCTGGATGAGTTCCGCGCGGGCAAGCTGGGGCGCATCACGCTGCAAAAAGCGCCGGTCAAAGCGCCCAAAGAAACGACTCTGATGCGCGATGCGAAGAAAGAGGGACTGTCAAGCTAAAACGAACATTTCAAGGAGCAAATATCTAGGCATTTTGGAATATGGGGCTTTGCCCCATCGCCCCACCAAAGGGCTTTCCGATCG
>UQNM01000103.1 GCA_900542395.1 uncultured Eubacteriales bacterium | reverse complement strand
TGGAATCTTAATTATTCAATTTTGAACCGGTGTCCAGAAAACTGGGTACATATCATAGGCCGACGGAGATTTTTTGACGGGCGCAAAGCGTCCATTGCGGGGGCGCATATGCGGACGAATCACATCTCGAATTCGATGAAGTCGGACAGCTCGGTTTCGCCGAAGATATCGGTCAGCTGGAAGCAGTAATAGAACGTGGAGTCCGTCCCTTCGAGCGAAACGTATTCAAACACGGGCAGCGCGTCGCCGACGATGATCGGGTCGCCCTCGAACGTGTCCTCGGCGAATTCGTCTGAATCCGAACCGTCATCGTAGAGCATGGGGTAAATCGGGATCAGCTCGTCGCCCTTTTGCAGCGGGGTGAGGCCGCGCACAGGCAGGCCGTTTGCGTCGTAGCCCTCGGTGAAACCGGCGATCACGCCGTCGGGATTGGCCGTTGTGAAGACCATGACGAGGTAGCCGCTCGTGCCGTTGAGCGTCACGGGGATGAGGCTTCGGCGCATGTTCTGCGTGCGAATCTGGTCGTACATCACGACAATCTGATCTTCGAGCATCGGCCAGGTGCCGTCGAACCCGCTGACGATATCGCCGGTCGTCCAGTCGATGCCGGCGTTCTGCATGGCGCCCAGCTCGATGAGGATGGTGTCCTCGCCGTCGCTCGCATCGAGGAAGAGCAGACCCTCGACGAGCGAGAGGTTGGCCAGCTCATCCTGCGAGAGGGTCATGTAGCAGGCATAATCCGATTCAAGATCAAACAGAAAGGCGGCTTCCTCCTGCTCGATTTCGTTTTCGTCCGGTGTGATCGCGCCGGAAATGACGTTCCCGAAGCCGCCCCAGCCGTTTGTCTGCGCAGGCGTTTGCGTCGCGGCAGGAACGGCCGCATGCTGCGCGTCGTCGGGCGCAACATAGCTGCCGCCGGGGACATAGGCCGTCGTCAGCATGCCGGAAAACAGGCCGCCGGTCTGCGCGCCGGTCGTCTGTTCCGGCTTTTGCAGCGTGAAGTGATAATTGCCGCCCGCCAGCAGCGTGGCGTAGCCGTAAACGAATTGGCTGTAATTCGGGTAGGTTTCGCCGCAGTCATAGAGCGCGCTGAAATCCTGAATGAAATCGCTGACGTTGTCGCCCGGCAGGAACAGGCTCATGCCGGTCAGATAATCGAACATGTCCGTGCCGGTGGAGTAGAGGATGCACTGGCGATAGGTCGCTTCGAGCTGGCTGGCCATGTTCGGCGCGAACTGGCGCGTCGCATCGAGGAAGGACATGAAATCCACCTGATCGGAGGATGCGTCGGAGAATTTTCCGAAGGAATACATGCGCTGGCGCGAACGGCTGATGGTGGGCATCTGCCCGTTTTCCAGCGCGTCGGTCAGATAGGCGGAAAAGGTTTCGAGCTGCGCCTTGAGCGTCGGGATGGCGCTCAGGTTGATGACGCTCTGGCTCAGATAGTCGTTCGGGTTGTCGCTCAGGCAGGCAGCCATGAACTGATCCGCAATCGAAACGGCGATATCGGCGCTGCTCATCTCCGGATTGGCGGCCAAATCGCCGATCCAGCCTTGGTAATTCCAGCCGATGCCGGGTTCAAGCTCCTCGCTGGCGACCATGTAATCCGCATAGCTCGCCATGTGCGCCGCCATCTCATAGGTCGCCATCAGGCAGGCGTCAAAGCCGATGATATCCAGACGGAAGCTCGGATGGCGCTGCTGATAGGCATAGAGCGCGTCGTTGACCTCGTGGATGGTCAGGCTGTCGTAATCGGCCGTCTCATCGAAGCAGACGCCGTTGTAGCCGCCGCCGTGATCCCACAGCACGAGAATGTAGCGGTCGGCCGGGTACGCGCCCGCCGCCCGATCGATAAAATCGTAGAGCGTCTGGCCGTCGCCCATGTTCTGCCATGCGAGGGTCTGCAAATCGTTGAACGTATCGTAGCTGATGGTGAAGCGGTTGACGGCCTCGCCCGTCAGGTCGCTGTCGTCCCACTGGTAAGCGCCGCCCGCCTGCACCGCGATGGTTACGTCATCCGGCACATCGACGCTCGCCATTTCGTACATATCCATCACGCAGGCGCTTTGCAAATCCGTGCCGCACATGTACACCATGATGGTGGTGCTGGTGGCCTGCCCCAGCGCGACGGGCGCCAGCAGCGCGAGCAGCAGGAAAAAGACCCCGTAAATTTTCTTCATGTCCATCCTCTCTTTCGTAGCCGCGTTTTCTTTTTATTATAGCACGCGCGGGCGGAAACGGCCATGCCGAAACGGGCGATTCGCGCAGAAAAGACGACGTTCGCGCAAAAAAAGTGTAAAAAAGGGGTTGACAGATTCGGCGGACAGCGGTATAATCATCCCGTTCTCAGAAAGAGATATTCCTCAGTAGCTCAATGGCAGAGCATTCGGCTGTTAACCGAAGGGTTGTAGGTTCGAGCCCTACCTGGGGAGCCAGAAGCATGCGTCCGATTTTGAATCGGGCGTTTTTCTTTTTCTCCCCTTTTTGAATTCATCTTCTGATTCGTTTTTTTGCGGATTTACGCCGCGCGTTCGGGGCGCTGGATAGCAAAACGGCGCGCCATGCAGCGCGCCGCCGACTTTGAAATTCAACCGATGCCTTCGGCGTAATACCGGGGCAGATAGTCCACCAGATGCGCGAGCGCGGCCTTGGCGTTGTCCGCGCGCCAAACGAGGTCGGTCTGCACCTGCGGCCCGTCCGCAAACGGAACGCGCACCAGATCGTCCGCGATGAAGAGCACCGGATAGAGCGAGAGCATCACGCAGGGCTGGGAGCGCAGATTGGTGACGATTTCGCGCATGGTTCGGCCGTTGCGGCTGCTGAATTGCGAGCGCTGGGCGCGGATCTGCGTCTCGTGCCAGGTTTTGATTTTGAAGGGATCGTCGTTGCCCAGCAGGCAGAGCGTGTCTTGCAGGTCGTTCAGCGTCAGTCTTTCGCGCTCGGCCAACGGGTGATTGCGCGACATCACGCAGTATTCCGGATTGGAGAACAGCGCCGTCTGCTTCAATTCATCCTGAACGGTAATCAGCTGATGCGGCGCGACGATGGCATCCAGTTGGCGAGTGAGCAGGCGATCCACCAGCTCCGTGGAAGGCGGCAGATGGGTGTCGATGTGGAATGCCGGATAGAGCGAGGAGAACGCATAGATGGCGTGGTAAAACATCCAGTCGCCTTCAGGAAAGTAGTGGCCGAGCGTGAGGCAGCCGTTTTCGTTCCGGGCGATTTGCTTACACTCCGATACGATGCTTTGAAGCTGCTCGACGGCAGGGCGCATGCGCTCCTCAAAGCGCTGACCGGCGGGGGTGAGCGAAATGGCGCGGTAGCTGCGGACGAACAGGGAAAAGCCCAGCTCTTCTTCAAGTGCGGCGATTTGGTGGGTGACGGTGGGCTGCGTCATAAACAGCGCCTGCGCGGCGCGGGAAAAGCTCTGATATTTGGAAACCGTCAGAAAACACTCGATTTGCTTCTCGTTCAAAGGGCATGCATCCTTCCCGAAATTCACAGACTGGCGAATGGCCGAAATACGGCATTATTTTCCATTATAGCATAAAATGACGGTAAAGCGACGGATTCATCACAAATAATCGGAAATTATCGAATAGAACTTTCTTATCGTGACGAATAAAAAACAAAATTTGACAAAAAAGTATCGAGCGTCCATAATGAGAGGCGAAACGGGGCGGGGAGACGATGGAAAACGCCCCTGGGGAAACGACATGAGGAACGACCCGAGAAATGAAAGGAAGGACCTGTTTATGAAGAAGATGCTTTGGACTTTGACCTCCGCGGCGGCGCTGCTCTGCACGGCCGCCATGGCGACGGCGGAAGCGCCCGTTGCGACGGGCGAGACCGCGTGGCTGCGCGGCAAGCCGGTGGCGACCTACACCTGCGCGGGCAAGACGGTGGTTCCGGTCAGCGCGCTGGGCGAATATGGCTTTGACGTGGAGAACGGCGATGCGCTGAAGATCACGGTCAACGACGCGGAGATCACCGCCGAGGGCGCGCCCGCGACGGCCGGCGACACGCTCGCCGAGGTCAAGGCGGAGACGACCGCGACGCTGGACGGCCAGCCGGTCGTGGCGTACACGCTGGAGGACGGCGACGCGGTGATCGCGCTGGACGACTGCTTTGCCTACAACGCCGAGAAGCTCTCCGGCATTGATCTGATCGTCATCGGCACGAGCGATCTGGAAAAGAGCAAGGATTTCTTCGTCACCCACATGGAGCTGAACGTCGTCGCGGAAGGCACGATGGACGCGGCCTCCGTCAAGGCGCTCTACGGTCAGGAGGGCGAGGCGAAGTACGCGATGGTGATGAACAACGTGAACTCCACCAAGCTCATGCTCATCGAGTTCAGCGAGAAGACCGGCAAGACCACCCGCGAAGGCTTCCATGCGTGGGATTACGGCTACTTCGATGTGGCCTGGCGCTGCAACGATATCGACGCGATGTATGAGGAGCTGACCGGCGCGGGCTACAGCTTCGAGTGCGAGCCGTTCAGCTACACGACCTCCTGGAGCGGCAACGCCGTCGCCGAGTGCGTCGCCTATGGCCCGGACGGCGTGCCGACGACGATGATCCTCAAGACCACGCAGGAGTTTGATACCAAGTTCTACAACATGGTGGACGCGGTGCTGGTCGTGGACGACATGGCCTCCGCTGTGGATTGGTATACCAACGTGATGGGCATGGATCTGGTCTATGACGCGCCGGTGGAGAAGGGGCTTGTCGATCGCGTGCTGGGCATCGAGGGCACCGACATCACCGTTCGCATGGGCTACTTCTACGGCTCTTACGCCAACGGCCAGAGCACGCTGATCGAGATTCTGGATTACTCCGAGCCGGGCGTTTCCATGACCGAGCAGGGCGGTTCCGTTCCGGGCAACGGCGGCATCTTCACGCAGGCGTTCGAGACCAAGGATCTGGACAAGCTGCTGGCGCGCTGCGAGGCCTTCGGCTACAAGACCGCCAGCGAGCGCACGACCGTGACCCTCGAATCCGTCGGCGAAATCGACACGGTTCTGGTCAGCGGCGTGAACGGCACGCTCTATCAGTTCTATCAGGTGAAATAAGGCATTATCCATTCGGGCGGAGAGGCACGGCAGCCTCTCCGCTCTTTTGACGTATGGAAAACGGTGCAAAACCGCCCGCGAAACGCCTTCCGGCAAAAAAGCAAAAAGCTTTTGCAAAATCGCACAAAATACGCTATAATAAAATGTATACAGAATTCGCAAAAAGGAGCGATTGCTTTGAGCGAGTATATCATTGAAATGCTGCATATTACCAAGGAGTTTCCGGGGATTATCGCCAACGACGATATCACTTTGCAGCTCAGGAAGGGCGAAATCCACGCGCTGCTGGGCGAAAACGGCGCGGGCAAATCGACCCTGATGAGCGTGCTCTTCGGCATGTATCAGCCGGAAAAGGGCGAAATTCGCAAGAACGGGCAGGTTGTGCAGATTCGCGACCCCAACGACGCGAACGCACTGGGCATCGGCATGGTGCACCAGCACTTTAAGCTCGTGGACGTCTTTTCGGTGCTGGACAACATCATCCTCGGCGTGGAGCCGACGGCCACGCCCTTCGGCTTTTTGCAAAAGGCGCAGGCGCGCCAGAAGGTGATGGAGCTGAGCGAGCGCTACGGCCTCAAGGTGGACCCCGACGCGATGGTTGAGGATATCACCGTGGGCATGCAGCAGCGCACCGAGATTCTCAAAATGCTGTACCGCGACAACGAGGTGCTCATTTTCGACGAGCCGACCGCCGTGCTCACGCCGCAGGAAATCGAAGAGCTGATGAAGATCATGAAGGAGCTGACCAAAGAAGGCAAATCCATCCTCTTCATCACCCACAAGCTCGACGAGATCAAGGCCGTGGCGGATCGCTGCACCGTGC
>UQNM01000102.1 GCA_900542395.1 uncultured Eubacteriales bacterium | reverse complement strand
TCACCACTTACAGTATAACACATTTATCACGTTTTTAGAAGAAAAATAGTATAAAAGCAGGGTGAGCCCGCCTGCCTCTTCGCCGATGTCTGCAAAGCGTCAAAGGCTCGCTCACGCGGTATGCGCATAAAAAGGCTGCGCCGGGTTTTCCCCTGCGCAGCCCCGTTTTTATGCCAGACCGGCTTCCTTCTTCAATTCGCTCTGGTAGCCGTCGCGGATGACCGCGAACGTCTTTTCATCCTTGCAGCCGACCTTCCGGCCGTCGATTTCGCCGATGCGGCAGGTCAGCGCGCTGGAGCTGGAGAAGAAGATTTCGTCCGCCTCCATCATTTCCTCCAGCGTGAACGGCTCTTCCACCACGGGAATCCCGTTCTGCCGGCAGATGTTCAAAATGTGCGCACGGGTGATGCCCGGCAGAATCAGCTCGTCGCAGGGCGCGGTATACAGCGTTCCGTTCTTGAGGATGTGCACGTTGGAATGCGAGCATTCCGTCACGCGCTCGCCGCGGTGGAAAATCGCCTCGTCGCAGCCCGCTTCCATGGCCTTTTCGTTCGCCATCACGGCGGGCAGCAGGTTGATCGTCTTGATGTTGCAATAGAAGAACCGCTTATCCTCCACCGTGATGCACTTGTACACGCCGAACGGATCGCGCATCTTGCTCGGGCGCACGAACGCCCAGAGGCTCGGCTTGTCGCCCGCCCCGGCATACGGATGGTTGCGCATGCCCACGCCGCGCGTCACCTGCCAGTAGAGGAAGAGCACGTCGCCCTCCACCTGATCGACAAGCCCCTGCAGCAGCGCCTTCATCTCCGCCTTTTTCATCGGAATTTCGATGTCAATCAGCTTCGCGCTGCGATAAATACGGTCGATGTGGTCGTCAAAGGCCATCGGCACATGGTTCACCACGCAGGTCGCGTCATAAACGCCGTCGCCGAAATAGCAGGCGCGGTCGTTCATGGGCACCATCATCTCCTCGATGGGCGCGGTCTTTCCGTTGTAATATGCGATGTTCTTCATACTTGTAAATCCGCCTTTCTATCGGCGCTTCGATGAAACGCCTTGATGAATGCCTCTATAAATCGGCGCGATGAACGCCGTTTACGGATATCTTTGCCAAACTGCCTGCCGCCCGAACGGGTTTTTTACCCGTTGATCTGCCGAACCTCCGCCAGCGCCTCGTCCCACGCCGCTTTTTGAATCCGCGCGATCAGCTCGGGGGCGCGTCCGCCGACCTTTTGGCCGTCGATTTCCTCGATGCGGCAGCACAGCGCGCTCGCGCTGGTGAAGAAGACCTCGTCCGCCTCCATCATCTCCCGCACGGTGAACGGCTCCTCAATCACCGGGATGCCCATCTCCCTGCACTGGGCGATGCGGTGCGCGCGGGTGATGCCCGGCAGAATCAGGTTGTCGCAGGGCGCGGTCTTCAGCGCGCCGTCCTTCAGTATATGCACGTTGGAGTGCGCACATTCGGTCACGCGGTCGCCGCGGTGCAGAATCGTCTCGTCGCAGCCCGCCTCCTCCGCCCGCTGGGTGTAGATGACGGCGGGCAGCAGGTTGATCGTCTTGATGTCGCAATGGAAATAGCGCGTATCCTCCATCGTGATGGCCTTGTAGCTTCTGTCCATCGGGTCGAGCATATCCGGCTTGACCCAGACCCACAGGCTCGGCGTGCCGCCCGCGAAGCGATACGCATGGCCGCGCATGCCCACGCCGCGCGTCGCCTGCACATAGGCCATCGCGTCCGGGCTGTCGATCTTCCGGCAGAAATCGAGCACCATCGCCCGAAGTTCCTCAAACGGCATGGGAATGTCGATGTCGATCTTCTTCGCGCTGCGGTAGAAGCGGCGCAGATGGTCGTCCAGCTGGAGCGGCACGTGATCGACGGTGAACATGGCGTCGTATACCCCGTCGCCGAAGTAGCTGCTGCGCTCGTTCATGGGGATCGTCATTTCCTCAATCGAGGAAATTTTTCCGTTGTAATAAGCAATATTTTCCACGCTGCAATCTCCTTTGATCTCCGTGTTTGACGGCTTTTATGATACGCTCAATTTCTGCATTTGTCAAACGGTTTTCTGCCGTTCATCCTTCGTTTTATGGCGCAATTTGATTTATTTTCTTTTGTTTCTGCATCAAAAAAGTTTCATCCGTGCAAAACCGCGCGCAAAAAGAAGCCTTCGCGCGCGCTTTTCTTCTTTTTCTTTTCGCTCTTATATGTTATAATAACCTTCAGGCAAGCCCGAAGGGGCGCGTCAACCCGTCCACCATGAAAAAAATTCAGCGTATCGGAGGTCTCGCGCGTATGGAAAGCCCGCTCGTCTCCATCATCGTGCCCATTTACAACGCCGCGATGGACATGGTTCCGTGTCTGGAAAGCATCAAGCGTCAGCGTTACCAAAACCTCGAGGTGCTGCTCGTCAACGACGGTTCCAGCGACGCGAGTCTGGAAATCTGCCGGATGTACGCGCGGCTCGACCCCCGCGTCATCATCATCGACAAGGAAAACACCGGCGTTTCCGGCACGCGCAACGCCGCCATCGAGCGCGCGCGCGGCAAATATCTGCAATTTGTGGATTCCGACGATCAGCTCGACCCGAACGCCACGCGTCTGCTGGTGGAGGCCGCGGAGGAAACGCAGGCCGATCTGGTCATCTGCAACTACTGCTCCGTCATGCCGGATGGCAAGACCACGGTGCACGGCTTCATGCAGCCGTATACCCGGATGGACAAGGCGCAGTTCGCCCGCTGCCTGATGGAAGAACCCGCCAGCTTTTACTACGGCGTGATGTGGAACAAGCTCTACCGCCGGGAGATCATCATGGCGCACGATATCCGCTGCGACGAGGAATTCACCTGGTCGGAGGATATGCTCTTCAACCTCTCCTACATCCGCTACGCCGACAGCTTCTACGCCATCCGCACCCCGCTGTATTATTATTCCCGCCGCCGCAAGCACTCCCTGAGCGCCTCGGTCAACCCGGCGCAGGTGGTGACGACGAAGGCCTCGCTCTTCAAGTATTACAAGGAGCTCTACGTTCAGCTCGGGCTGTACGATCAATATAAGCTGCAAATCTACAGTTACCTCGTCGCCACGGCCAAGGATTTGGATTGACGCGCCGCCACGGCAGACAATTTTCGCTTTTTCCGCCGCTTTTTTGAAAAAAGCGGTCACTTTTTTCTTCTCCCCATCGTCTAATAGATAAGAAGGTGAACGACGTGCAGCACTCCGCGATTTCGCGCGCAGAGCAGGATGAATGGCTCGCCGAGCTGATGCAGACCTACGGCGACGACATTTTGCGCCTGTGCTATGTCATTTTGCAGGATCGGGCGCTGGCCGAGGACGCTTCGCAGGAGGTCTTCCTCAAGGCCTACAAGCGCCTGCACACCCTGCGCGAGCGCAAATATGCCAAGACGTGGCTCGTCTCCATCGCCGTCAACACCTGTCGGGATCAACTGCGCGCCGCGTGGCTGCGCCATACGGACAGGAGCGTTTCGCTTGAGGATCTGCCGCCCGCCGCCTGCGATTTTACCGAGCAGGACGACAGCGTTCTGCGCGAGGTGATGGCGCTCGAGCCCAAATACCGCGAGGTGCTTCTGCTGCACTATTATCAGAATATGGACGCCGCCGAATGTGCGCGGGCGCTGCGCATCACGGTATCCGGATTTTATCGAAGGCTGAAAAAAGCGCAGGCTCGGCTCAAGCCGGAGCTGGAAAGGTGGGGTTTGAATGAACGATAATCTCCTTCGCAAAGCCGTTGACGCCCGCCTCTCCGGCCTGACGTTCACGCCGCAGATGCAGGCCGATACCCTGCGCCGCGCGCATCCCGCCGGATCGACGCGCATGGGCCGCAAGCTCTCCTATTCGCTGGCGTTCGCCCTGCTGGCGCTTCTGCTGGCGGCGACGGCGGGCGCGGCCGCGTATTTCGGCGTGCTGCATTTCCACGGCGAGCAGGAAAACAACGCCGTCTATCAGCGGCATATCCTGTCCATCGGCGAGCGGCTGACCGGGCAGAACACGACCGTCACCGTCAACGACGCGGTGTTCGACGGTTCTTCCCTCTCCTTCTCGCTGGATATCGCCCACGTTCCGAATACCCCGGAGGTTTATCTCTACCCGCGCGTGACGGCCACGCAGGATGGCCGCGTCATCGCGACCCATGTGACCGAATTCCAGCAGCTTTCCGCGGATGAATCCTACGGTCTGTCTGCCAGCCTGTCGGGCTTCGGGCTGTATGAGGGCATCTTCATGCCCGCCCGCGGCATCGGCAAGGCCGAACAGGGGTATTACAGCCTGGATGTTTCGCTCCTTGAAGCGCTCCCCCATCCCGAAAAGCCCGTGGAGTGGTCGCTGACCTTCGACGTGCTGCATCCCGTGTTTGCGCTTGAGGATGCGCCGTATACCGTCACCGAAGAGGAAGACGGCGGCGTTTCCTACACGTGGAACACCGCCATGGAGGACTGCCTGAACGCCTATCGCGAGGGGCGTATTCTGATCGACTCGGTCGGCTTCCTGATGGATTATGCGTTCGCGCTGCCCGCGCCCGACGGCATGACCGCCGCACAGTGGGAGCAGGCCGATCTCGGCACGAGGCTGACGGCTTCCGGCGCATTCAGCCTATCCGAGCAGTTGACCGCGCGTTTTGTCACCGACGGCGCGCCAATCGCCTCCATCCAGTCGCCGCAGACCTTCTCCGTCGGCGATTACGCCTGCACGCTGTCCAAGCTGACCCTCACGTTCGCCCGCCTTGAATACGAAATGACGGTCGCGCTGCCGGACGGCGCTTCCGCCGCCGATGCGTTTGAAAACGGCGAACCCACGCTCGATTTCAAGCTCACCGTTCCCAACGGACAGGCGATCGCACAGAGCACGTGCGTTTCCATTCAGCCGGACGGCTCGCTGTGCTTCTCCGGCGTATACGCGCTCACTCAACCCGCCGATTCCGTCACCTTTACGCCGATTCTGCCCGGCCATCTAGGCGAGGAAAACGACTGGCTGGCGGATGATTACGAGCCGACGGAGGAAGAACGGCGGATGGCGTTTACCGTGAAGGCTCAGTGACGGGTATTCACGTACTGAGCCGCCGTTCTCCGGCAGGACAAGGACCTACAAGCTCACACGCCCATCAAAACCTTCGCATCTTCTCAAAGGTGACAGCAACCTTTTTCGGAGGATTTGGGGGCTTATTTTCCCTTTTACGGAGGCTTTTTCGGAGGTTTTTTCCTAACAATACATAGAAAAATTGACTTTTTCGCCTTTTTCGGAGGTTTTATAAGAAGCGATTTTGAAATTATTTATATTTACATAACTTGAATAGGGAAGGAAATCGAGTGGACATCTCATTTTTCCCGTATCTGATTGGATAAAAGGCGCGTTGTTTTTTGTGTCTGAAAATCCTCCGGAAAAGGCAAAAAAGTCCAAAAAGCTAACAATTACTGAAAAAAATCCTCCGAAAAAGCCTCCGCATATCTCCGAAAAAGTCCTTTTTGCGCCGGATTGCTTTTCTCTTTGCCAGAGCGCCCTTGCTGGGCTGGTTGGATTGTGGTATAATGAAGGTGCGGTGGCTGGCAGGACAGCCGCCCGCGTTGTTGTGAAAGCCCTTGACGTTGCGTTATGAGTGGAGCGTCAAGGACTTTCGTTTACTCCTTCGCCGGGGCGCTCCTTTGTAATTTCAGCCTTCATCTCGCTGAATCGCCCCGCAGGGCGCGCTCGATTTCGACTCCAAGTACAATGTTGGACGTTTGCTTGAAGACGACCAGAGAGATGGACGTAACGGATGCACAAAGCTTCTTCCGCGCCTTTCCTCCTACTCTCCCAGGTGATATCGTCCCCCTGTTTCGCCCACAGGGCGCGGGGGACGATATCCTAACCAAGTACAATGTCGCACATTGATCGAAGACGACCAGAAAGTAAGAACGTTGCAGATGGAATGAAAAAAGAACCCACCCCGTAAGGGGTGAGTC
>UQNM01000101.1 GCA_900542395.1 uncultured Eubacteriales bacterium | reverse complement strand
GACATTGTACTTGGTTAGGATTTTTTCTGCCGCCCGCTGTGCGGGATTCAGGCAGGAAAACTTTTCTTATCCACGACTGCGAATCGCGTCAAAAACATATGTCAAAATAAATTCTTTTCATTTTGCCGGAAAACCCCCATCCGGTATTGCGCGTATCTGCGAAGACTGCTTGAATACGTTTCGATTGACAGCCCCGTCTTACAGACCTTGGTGGAGGCTGAAAACGGGGGGTGAAGGGAACGGAATTCCCGATAGAATCAGATTTTGATTGACATTGTGCTCAGATCGTTTTATGATCAATACTGTGTTCCTTATCGGAAAAAGGGCAGGAGGGGCTTGACTTGATGACTTCGCGGGAATTTGCAGAACTGATCGGCGTATCGCAGGCGACCGTTTCGCGGGCGCTTAACGGTCGTTCTTCCGTATGCGAAAAAACGAGAATCTATATTGAAAAAAAGGCGGAGGAATACGGTTTTGTGCTCAATTCGCAGGCGCGCAGTCTCAAAACCAGCAAAACGAATACGATCGGGGTGCTTTTTCCGCTCAACTTTGACAGCCTGAGCAAAAACCTGATGTTTACGCATATTTTCGATCAGCTTCAGCGCGAGTTGAGCCGCAGAAGCTATGATATTATGATCGTTTACGATCACGATCCGGAAATGAAGAGCAATACCTTTGAGCGTGTGATCCGCAGCGGCAAGCTCGATGGGCTGATCAACTTCAGGCCGCAGCTCTTGCAGCGTGAAATTGACCTGATCGAGAAACTTCAGATTCCGTTTGTCTCGCTGCATAGCGCCTTGCAGGAAAGCTCGATGCTGCATCAGCTGATGATTGATGAGGAAAACGCGGGCTTTCAGATCGGGGCGTATCTGGGCGGCCGGGACGTCAGCCGATACGTCTATATGGCGGTGGACGACGAGCCGCCGGAGCGAAGCGCGCGTCTGCATGGCTATATGAAGGGGCTGGCCTCTGCGGGCAAAGCGCTCGGGGAGGATTCCATTCTGACCGCGGAACGCTCTCCTGAAGCGGCGTATGAAGCGGTGATGGCGAGCAGCGCGATGTTCTGCCGGGAGCGGACGGGCATTTTTGTCTATAACGACATGATGGCGCTGGGCGTGCTCAACGCGCTGCGCGAGCTCGGCGTGGCGGTTCCTGAGCAGGCGCAGGTCTTCGGCATGGACGATATTCCGCTGGCCTCGTGGTTTACGCCCCGGCTAAGCACCATGCGTTCCCCCGTGCGCCAGATGGTCGGGGACGGATGCGACCTTCTAATTGGGTTGATCGAGGGCGAAGAAATTGCGCCCCGAACGACGTACTATCAGGCGCAGATGGTATTGAGAGATACGACGCGATAAAAAATAAATAAATTTTTCGATCACGCCTTTCACAGTATTGACAAGTGCTTGAAGGCGTGATATATTATTGCTGACAAATGAATACGTATGCAAAAAGTAAAAAATGACATACATACAGAAATGAATACGTAAACACCGTGAAAAATGCCGAATGTGCGCGCGAGGGTGCAAGGATGTATCGGCGGCGTGTCGGGCGCGAATCAAACCGCTCCGCTTATGGAGGGGCGGTTGAAAAATAAGGAGGATCCTATGATGAAGAAGATCGTCTCTCTCGTTCTGGCTCTCATGCTCTGCCTGAGCTGCGTTTCCGCTCTGGCGGCCGAGGCCTGGACCGTCACCTGCCCGTGGGCTCCGTCCGGCGTTGCCGCGATGGTCAACCAGAAGGCCGCGTCGCTTTCCACCACCTACAGCCAGGATTATGTTCTCGTTGCCAACGCTGAAAAGGGCGACACCGCCACCATCAACAGCTGGCTGACCAAGTACACCGAGGCCGATCCGCAGATGTGCTTCATCGGCGAAGGCATGTTCGGCATCACCGCGATCCTCGATCCGGAACGCATGAACTTCACCTACGACGATTTTAAGTATGTTGAAAACCTCTATTCCTCCATCTTCGTCGCCAGCGCCCGCAAGGAGCTGGGCATCACCTCCATCGACGCGCTGAAGGCGTATCTGGAGGAGGGCAACCAGATCATGGTCGGCACCAACGGCGCCACCGGTTCGGAGGCTTTCCTGGCCGCCGCGCTGATCGGTGCGATGGGCTATGGCGATCAGTTCTACCTGATTCCGTATGAGTCCGCCGCCGAGGCCGCTCAGGCTGTGGCGCGCGGCGAGGTGGATATCGCCGTTTCTCACCAGAGCCAGATTCTGGAAACGTGGCAGCAGGGCGGCGTTGACGTCTTTGCGGCGTTTGACGGCGAGCCCATCGCGCAGGGCCCGTTCAAGGGCGTTGAGGGCGTCGGCCAGTATGGCTATCCGTACTTCCGCAACCGCTGCTTCATCTTCGCCAAGGCCGGCGCTGACGAGCAGAAGATCGCGGATCTCAAGGCGCTCTACGCGCAGATCCTCACCGACGAGGAGATGGTCGATTGGCTGAACAACACCATGCTGCTGGAAGCCGACATGATGACCGAGGAAGAGGTTATCGCGCATATCGACAACGTGAAGAATATCGTCGAGGAGTACTACGATCTGGTTGCCGAGTAATTCGCGGGCTTACGATCGGGCAATGCAGGGGAGGTCTTGCATTGCCCGTTTTACGTCAGTCACGACCGCTGAGTAACATGACCGTGATGGGGAGAATTTGGTATGAGTAACGAGAAAATGGGGCTTGTCGCGAGCGTTGACGCGAAGCTGGACGCAATCGGGAACAAGCTGAAAAAGAAGGAATGGAAGGTGCCGACCGACCTGCTGGGCGGTGTGCTCTTTCTGATCTTCGGGCTTGTGATGCTCTGGCTGATTCCGCAGCAGATCGAGATCAAGAAGAAGGAACTGGTCAACGGGCGAGCCTTTCCCAACCTGCTGATGTACGTGATGATCGCCTGTTCGATCATCCTGATCGTGCAGCAGGTCATCAAGCTGGCGCGCGGGCAGGAGGTCAAGCTGACGACCATTAACCTGCTGGTTGAGGTCAAGGCGCTGCTGATCTTTTTGGCGATGATTGTCTTTTCTTTCGTCGCGAAGACGAGCGGCAATTTCGCCGTGGGCGCCGCCGTCTTCGGCGTGCTGATGCTTTTTATTTTCCGCTGCAAAAAGCCGCTGTATTACGCCGTCGTGATCGCCGCCGCGGTGGCCATCTGGGCCGTGTTCCGCTTTGGCCTGGGCGTGCTGTTCTGATAGGGAGGGAAAAGACATGCTTGAATTTATCGTTCCTGCTCTGCAGAACCTGTTGACGATTGAAAACCTGATCTGGATCAATCTGGGCGTTTTCATTGGCAGCGTGTTCGCCGCAATTCCGGGGCTGACCGTCATTCTGTGCATCATCCTGTTCCTGCCGTTTACCTACCAGATGACGGCGATTCCGGGCATGATGTTCCTGCTGGGCATTTACTGCGCGGGCGGTTACGGCGGCAGCGTCAGCGCCATCCTCATCAACACGCCGGGCACGCCGCACGCCGCGGCAACCATGCTGGACGGCTATCCGCTCAACCAGCAGGGGCGCACCAAGGCGGCGCTGAAGATTGCGCTGTACGCCTCCACCTTCGGTGGCATTTTCTCCGCGCTGATGCTGCTCTTCCTCGCGCCGCAGGTGGCCAAGGTCGCCGCGATGCTGGGCACGGCGGAATATTTCCTCGTGTGCATGTTCGGCCTGACCATCATCGCCGGAATTTCCGGCGACAGCCTGAGCAAGGGCGTGATGGCGGCCTGCATCGGCCTGCTGGTCTCCTGCATCGGCGCAGACCCGATGACCAGCCGCGCGCGCCTGACCTTCGGCGTGGAGCGCCTGTATCTGGGGCTTGACCTCGCGATCTGCCTCATCGGTCTGTTTGCCCTTGTGCAGGTGATGACCAAGGCGGAGCGAAAGGAAGACCGCCTGATTTTGGATACGTCCAAAATCGGAGACGGTCTGGATATCACGAAGGAAGAAAAAAAGCGCATGGTGCGCCCGATGCTTGTGTCTTCCATTATCGGTACCATCATCGGCATCATTCCGGGCACCGGCGCATCCATGGCTTCGTGGTTCAGCTATGACCGCGCGCGCTCCATGTCCAAGCATCCGGAGGAATTCGGCAAGGGTTCCGTCGAGGGCATTGCCGCCGCGGAATCCGCCAACAACGCCGTCACCGGCGCGACGCTGATTCCGCTGCTGACGCTGGGCATTCCGGGCGACGGCTGCGTGGCCATCATGCTGTCCGCGCTGATGATCAACGGCCTCAATCCGGGGCTGTCCCTCTTCACGGAGCAGGGCGATATCATGTACGCCATCATGCTCGGCCTCATTCTGGTCAACGCATTCATGTTTGTGCAGGGCAAGTTCCTGACCAATCTCTTCGCCAAGGTCGTCTCCGTTCCGCAGGAGATTTTGACCCCGATCATCGTCATGTTCTGCTTTGCGGGCGCGTTCTCCGTCAACAAGAGCTACTTTGACGTGCTGGTTGCGCTCGTGTTCTGCGCCGTGGCGTGGCTGCTGCGCAAGATTGATTTCCCGGCGGTGCCGATTCTGCTGGGTCTGGTGCTTGGCAAGATGGCGGAGACCAACTTCCGCCGCGCGCTGATGGTTTCGCGCGGCAGCTATTCCATCTTTGTATCCAGCCCGTTCTGTATCGCGTTCCTTGCGCTGACCGCGCTGGTCATCGGCTCTGTGGCATTCAACAAGATGAAAGCGAGGAAAAAGAAAAATGGCTAATCGCCCGAATATCATCTTTTACTTTACGGATCAGCAGCGCGCCGATACCTGCGGCTGTTACGGCCAGAAGCTGGATATCACGCCGCGCCTTGACCAGTTGGCGAGCGAAGGTGTGAAGTTTGAATGGGCGTTTTCCCCGCAGCCGGTGTGCGGCCCCTGCCGCGCGCTGTTCCAGACGGGCAAATACCCCACCGAGACGGGCTGCTTCCGCAACAACGTGATGCTGCCCGCCAACGTGAAGACGTTGGGCAGCTATATCGAGGAGGCGGGCTATGAGACCGCCTATATCGGCAAGTGGCATTTGGCCAGCGACGGCGAGCTGGAGAAGAAGCCCACGATCGATCACACGATCACCGCGATTCCGAAGGAGCTGCGCGGCGGCTACACCGGCTTCTGGCGCGCCAGCGACGTGCTGGAATTTACGTCCCACGGCTACGACGGGTATGTGTTTGACGAAAACAACAACCGCATCGACTTCAAGGGCTACCGCGCGGACTGTATCACGGATCTGGCGCTGGAATTCTTTGACCAGTACGACGGGCAGAAGCCGTTCTTTATGACGATTTCCCACATCGAGCCGCATCATCAGAACGACCACAAGCACTACGAAGGTCCGGTCGGCTCGAAGGAAAAATACGCGAATTACGAAGCGCCTGCGGATTTGGCCGCGCTGGGCGGCGATTACAAAGAGGAATATCCGGATTATCTGGGCGCGTGCGCGGCGCTGGATCGAAATCTGGGCAAGGTGATCGACCGCCTGAAGAAGGAAGGGCTGTACGAAAACACGGTCATCATCTTCGGCGCGGATCACGGTTCCCATTTCAAGACCCGCAATCGCGACGGCCATCTCAACGGCTATGACGATTATAAGCGCTCCGGCCACGACGCGGCGCTGCGCGTGCCGCTGGTCATCGCGGGCGGCCCGTTCAAGGGCGGAAAGGTGGAAGAGCAGATCGTCTCCACGGCCAGCCTGCCCAAGACGATTCTCGCGCTGGCGGGCGTCGATGTGGGCGACAAGATGATCGGCGAAAACCTCGCGGACGTTGTGGCGGGCAATACGCCGAACCGTGTCAACGAGGCCTTTGCGCAGATCAGCGAAAGCCGCTGCGGCCGCTGCATCCGCACGCCGGATTTCCTGTATGCCGTGTATGCGCCGGGCGTGAACGGCGGCGAAACCGCCGCGGCGGACGTTTACGCCGACGATTATCTGTATGATCTCAGGGTAGACCCGGTTCAGCTCAATAACGTCGTCGCTGATCCGGCTTATGCCGAGGCCAAGGCGATGCTCCGCGGCCGCCTGCTTGACTGGATCAAGCGCGCCGAAGGCGCTGAGCCGACCATTGTTGACTGAGTGGGCGGGAAATCCCCTGCATCGCTTCGTTTCTAAATTGAGGAGCTGTCAAGCTAACAATACCGATATTTCGAGAATAAAACCAAGTATTTTTGCCCGAAGGTTTCCAAAGGGCGATCG
>UQNM01000100.1 GCA_900542395.1 uncultured Eubacteriales bacterium | reverse complement strand
GGGCGTGCATTGCACGCCCGCTTTTTTGCAGAAATGATGAAAGAATCTTTGTAAAATTGGTGAAGTCGTTGACTTATTCCCGCGCAATCTGTAAAATAGAGACAGTTACAGCATGCGAAAGGAAAGCCGGCCTATGAAAATTCTGTTTGTTTCAAGCGAATGTGCCCCCTTCAGCAAATCCGGCGGTCTGGCGGATGTGGCGTTTTCCCTCCCCCCGGCCCTTCAAAAAACGGGCGACGACATGGCCATCGTCATCCCGATGTATCGCGTCACGCAGGAAAACTGCGGCGATCAGTTTGAATTGGTCAAGACCTGTTCCGTCACGCTCGGCCAGCGCAGCCTCGCCTGCTCGCTGTACCGCGGCGCGCTGAACGGCGTGCCGGTGTACGCCATCGGCAACGAGCATCTCTTCCATCGGCCGCGCCTGTACGGCTATGGCGACGATTCGCTGCGGTTCGCGTTCTTCTGCCGCGCGGTGATCGACCTGCTGCCGGAATTTGGCGCGCTGCCCGATATTCTGCATTGCAACGACTGGGAAACGGCGCTGGCGATTCTCTATCTCAAAAACGACGCGGTGCTGCGGCCGGAGCTTTCCCGGATCAAGACGGTGTATACCATTCACAACATCGCCTATCAGGGGCAGTTCGGCAAGAGCGAAATGGAATCGATCTTCGCCCTGCCGTCCGGCTGGTATCACGGCGGCCTGAGCTATGAGTTTGAGGGGCGGCAGGATATCAACCTGATGAAGGGCGCGATGCTGATGGCGGACGCGGTGACGACCGTTTCCCCGACCTACGCGCGCGAACTGCACTATCCCTACTTTGCCCACGGCCTGCAGGGCGTGGTCGATCTGGTGGATCACAAGCTCTACGGCATCCTCAACGGCATCGACGTGGCGCATTACAACCCGGAGAGCGACCCGCTTGTGCCGTATCACTTCACTGTCGAGGATCGAACCGGCAAGGCGCGCTGCAAGCGCGAGATCCAGCGCCTGTTCGGGCTGAATCAGGAGAGCGAGTGGCCGCTGCTGGCCAGCGTCGCGCGGCTGGTTGAGCAAAAGGGCATCGAGCTGATCCGCGAGATTCTGCCGCAGCTGATGGATATGGGCGTTCAGCTCATCGTGTTCGGCCAAGGCGACCCGAAGTACATTGAGTATTTCAACTGGGCGAAGGCGCAGTGGCCGGGGCAGCTCGGTTTCTCCAGCGATTACAACGAGCCGACGGCCAGCGCCGTGTTCGCGGGCGCGGATATGTACCTGATGCCCTCGCGGTTTGAGCCGTGCGGCCTGTCGCAGATGATGGCCATGCGCTACGGCACCGTGCCGATCGTTCACGAGACGGGCGGCCTCAAGGACTCCGTGCGCGCCTATAAGGATTTTGACGGCATCGGCGACGGCTTCGCGTTTTCGGATTATCAGGCGAAGGATTTGTATTTGGCTATTTCGGAGGCCGTCAAGCTCTATTTTGGAGACGAGGCGATGTTTGACCGCCTGCGCGTGCGCTGCATGAAGAAGGATTTCTCGTGGGACAAGAGCGCCGAGCGCTATAACCGCATGTATGAGGATATCTGCGGCGGCGCGGGCGCGGGCGAGCCGATTCCCTTTGAGGAGGCCTTTGACCAGCTTCGCCACTGCTACATGGAAAACGAGTGCACCAACCGCGTCCGGCACGAGAGCGGCTATCAGCGCGTGGTGCAGATCACCATCATCGGGCGCGGCGCGGGCACGTTCACCATCCGCTTCAATGAAAACGGCATGCAGGTCGAGCCGACCTCCGCGAGCGACGCGGAAGCCTACGTGCATTGCAGCTTTGACAATCTGCTGGCCATGGCGCGCGGCTTTGTGACCGTCGATAAGCTCTATTTGAGCGGCCAGCTCCGGCTCAGCGGCAACCTGTCCAAGGGCTTTGAAATTCGGTATCTGCTGTCGCCGGCCAAGCAAAGGGCATAAAAACGACAAAGCGAAATGTGTAAAACAGTCAGCCCTCCGTATGCGGCGAAGCATACGGAGGGCTGATTTGGTTTATTCACATATGGAAGACAGCGTAAAGCCGCCCGCTCAAACGCCCAGCAGCCGGACGCGCTTCATCCCCGCGATGTTTTTCACGGCCTGCGTCAGCGCTTCGCGCTTTTCAGACGGCGCTTCGTCCAGATCCACGACGGAGACGGCGATGTTTCCGCGCGAACGGTTGACCAGATCGGAGATGTTCAGCCCGAATCCCGCGACGGCGGAGGTGATCGAGCCGAGGACGTTCGGCACGTTTTCGTGGATGCAGAACAGGCGCGGCTTGCTGACCGGCGCGACGTCCACGGCGGGCAGGTTCACGCTGTTGCGGATGATGCCCGATTCGAGGAAATCCCGCGTCTGCGCGGCGGCCATGACGGCGCAGTTCTCCTCGCTCTCCGGCGTGGACGCGCCCAGATGCGGGGTGCAGATCACGCCCTTTGCGCCCAGCAGCGCGTCGGAGGGGAAATCCGTGACGTAGGCGGCGACGCGGCCATCCGCCAGCGCTTCGAGCAGCGCGGCCTCGTCAACCAACCCGCCGCGCGCGTAATTTATGATGCGCACGCCCTTTTTGCACAGCGACAGCGCCCGGCGGCCGATCATGCCGCGGGTCTTATCGGTCATCGGCACGTGCACGGTGATGAAATCGCAGGCGGCGAACAGCTCGTCGAGCGAATTTTCGTGCCGGACGCTCTGCGCGAGCTTCCACGCATGCTCGACGGAGATCATCGGGTCGTAACCGACGACGTTCATGCCCAGCGCGACGGCCGCGTTGGCAACCAGCACGCCGATGGCGCCCAAGCCGATGACGCCGAGCGTTTTGCCGCGCAGCTCCGGGCCGACAAACGCCTTTTTGCCCTTTTCGACGGCTTTTTCAATGCCGTCGCCCTGCCCCTTCAGGCCGCGCGCCCACTCGACGCCGCCGACGATGTCGCGGCAGGAGAGCAGCATGGCTGCCAGCACCATTTCGCAGACGGCGTTGGCGTTCGCGCCCGGCGTGTTGAACACGCAGACGCCCGCCTGCGTGCATGCGTCGATGGGGATGTTGTTCGTGCCCGCGCCCGCGCGCGCAATGCTCAGCACGGAGGGCGCAAGCGGCATGTCGTGCATGGAAGCCGAACGGACGAGAATCGCATCCGGCTGCCCGGCGCTGTCGCTGACGTGGTAGTGTTCGCCGAGCTGGGTGTAAATCGCGGGGGAAATCGCGTTCAGCGTTTGAATCTGATAGTTCATGGCTTAATTCTCCGTCTCAAATTGCTTCATAAAATCGACGAGCTTTTGCACGCCCTCGACGGGCATGGCGTTGTAGATGCTGGCGCGCATGCCGCCGACGATGCGGTGCCCCTTGAGGTTCACTAGCCCCTGCGCGGCGGCTTCCTTGACGAATTTCGCGTCCAGCTCCGCGTCGCCGGTGACGAAGGTGACATTCATGCGGCTGCGGTCGCGCTTCTGCGCCGTGCCGGTGAAGCGCTTGCTCTCGTCCAGATAATCATACAGCAGCTTGGCTTTTTCGATGTTGCGCGCTTCCAGCGCCGCGACGCCGCCCTGCGCCTTGATCCACTTGAAGGTCAGCCCCGCGACGTAGATGCCGAAGCAGTTCGGCGTGTTCAGCATGCTGTCCGCCTCGGCGAGCTTGGCAAAATCCATGACCTTCGGCGTGATCGGCAGCGCGCGGCCGAGCAGATCCTCGCGCACAATCAGGATGACCACACCCGCAGGCGCGACGTTTTTCTGCGCGCCTGCGTAGATCACGCCGAATTTGCTTACGTCGTAGACCTCGCTGAGGATGTTGGAGGACATGTCCGCGACCAGCGGCACGTCGCCCGTGTCGGGAATGTGATCCCAGCGCGTGCCGTAAATCGTGTTGTTGGTCGTGATGTGGACGTATTTCGCATCCG
Source organism: uncultured Eubacteriales bacterium (assembly GCA_900542395.1). Classification (GTDB taxonomy): domain Bacteria; phylum Bacillota; class Clostridia; order Christensenellales; family Aristaeellaceae; genus Ventricola. The sequence continues at coordinate 2,441 of UQNM01000100.1, read as the reverse complement.
GGGAGAGCGTATAAGCCGGAATATGGGTGTAATTTTCCGCACGGGAGGAACCGGCGACGTTGACCGCGCCGTATTTCTGCGCCTCGACCAGCGCGTTGTGCGCGAAGTTGCCGGAATCGACGTAATCGGCATGGCCGCCGTCCATCAGGTTCATGGCGACGGCCGCGAACATGGCGGTCGCGCCGCCCTGCGGGAAGATCACCTTGTAGTGATCCGGAATGGCCATGACCTCGCGCAGGTCGGCGACGGTCTGGTTGAAGATATCCAGATACATGCTGGATCGGTGGCTCATCTCCATCACGGACATGCCGGTACTGCCGTAACACAGCAGCTCCTTTTGAACCTGCTCGAGCACGGGCAGCGGCAGCATGGACGGGCCGGGCGCGAAGTTGAACACACGTTCCATAAGACAAGCCTCCTACAAAATCAATTCGCTTTTCGGTTTTCAAATCGTCAAGGGGGAACCCTGATCCTTTATCGCGGAAAGTGTTTGAAACATCTTATCACGTTGAAAAGCAAAAAGCAAGAAAAAGAGGACGATTTTCGCCCGGAATTGACAGATGATCTATCTATTCCTGTTTTTCGGGGAATTTCGCCCGCGGAAAAAGAAGCGGGTGAACGTTCGCAATCGGTTGCATCCGTTTCATTTTTCCATTATAATCAAATCATCCAATCTTTGTCTTATTTTTCGTTTGGCTAAGGAGGATGTCTATGTTGACCGATATTGAAATCGCCCAGTCCTGCGAGATGCAGCCCATCGGAAAAATTGCCGACAAGCTCAATATCCCGGAGGAAATGCTCGAACCTTACGGCCGCTACAAGGCGAAGGTCGATCACATCGCGCTGAAGGATCTCCCGCAGAAGGGCAAGCTGGTGCTCGTCACCGCCATCAACCCGACGCCCGCCGGAGAGGGCAAGACCACCGTTTCCATCGGTCTGGCCGACGCGCTGCGGCTGGAGGGCTATAACGCCTGCCTCGCGCTGCGCGAGCCGTCCCTCGGCCCGGTGTTCGGCGTGAAGGGCGGCGCGGCCGGCGGCGGCTATGCGCAGGTCGTTCCGATGGAGGATATCAACCTGCATTTCACCGGCGACATGCACGCCATCACCGCGGCGAACAACCTGATTGCCGCCATGGTGGACAACAGCATCCAGCAGGGCAACCCCTGCCGGATCGACCCGCGCCGCGTGACGTGGAAGCGCTGCATGGATATGAACGACCGCCAGCTCCGCAGCGTCATCGACGGCCTCGGCGGCAAGCCCAACGGCACGCCGCGCGAGGACGGGTTTGACATCACCACCGCCAGCGAGATCATGGCGACGCTGTGCCTCGCGTCCTCCATCGCCGACCTCAAGGCGCGCATCGCCCGCATCGTCGTCGCCCGCACATACGACGATCAGCCCGTGACCGCCGGGGATATCCACGCGCAGGGCGCGGCGACCGCGCTGCTCAAGGACGCGCTGCGCCCGAACCTCGTGCAGACGCTGATCGGCACGCCCGCGTTCGTGCACGGCGGCCCGTTCGCCAACATCGCCCACGGCTGCAACGCCGTGATCGCGACCCAAACGGCGCTCCGTCTGGCCGACGTCGTGGTGACGGAGGCGGGCTTCGGCGCGGATCTCGGCGCGGAAAAGTTTATCGACATCAAGTGCCGCATGGCGAACCTCGTGCCCAGCGCGGTGGTGCTGGTGGCGACGGTTCGCGCGCTCAAGAGCCACGGCGGCGTGGCGAAGGCCGAGCTGGGCGAGGAGAACCTCGAAGCGCTGGAGCGCGGCCTGTCGAACCTGCGCCGCCATCTGCGCAACATCCGCGAGGTCTGGGGGCTGCGCCCGGTCGTCGCGCTCAACCGCTTTACCAGCGACACCGACGCGGAGATCGAGCTGGTTCGCCGCGCGGCGGCTGAAACCGGCGCGAAGGTCGCGCTTTGCGAGGTCTGGGCGAAGGGCGGCGAGGGCGGCCGCGAGCTGGCCAAGCTGGTGATGGAGGAGGCGAGCCACGCCGATCCGGCCGCGTTCACCTTCACCTATCCGGATGAAATGCCGCTGGCGGATAAGATTCGCGCCGTTGCGACGCGCATCTACGGCGCGAAGGACGTTTCCTTCACGCCCGCCGCGATGAAGACCCTCAAGCAGCTCACCGACGAGGGCTGCGGAAAGATGCCGGTCTGCATCGCCAAAACGCAGTATTCCTTCTCCGACGACCCGAAGAAGCTCGGCGCGCCGGAAGGCTTTACGCTCACCATCCGCAGCGTCAGGGTCAGCGCGGGCGCGGGGTTTGTGGTCGCGCTCTCCGGCGATATTATGACCATGCCGGGGCTGCCGAAGGTGCCCGCCGCCGTCAATATCGACGTGACTGACGACGGAAAGATCACGGGGCTGTTCTGATCAAGGCGGGGTGAACCCGCGCAGAATGTAGACAAAAAGCTATTCTCCCCCCGAAGGGG
>UQNM01000099.1 GCA_900542395.1 uncultured Eubacteriales bacterium | reverse complement strand
CCCCTCGCGAAGCTCGCGGCGCGTTTCGCGCTCCTTGCGTTCGCGGCGAATCTGCGCGTATTCATGCGCGGTTTTCACGCCCTCCGGCGGCACGAGACATTCGCGGCCGGTGCCGATCAAATCCTCGCGGTGCGCCTGACGCAGGGCTTTGCGGACGAGATCAAAATTCTGCGGACGGCGGAACTGGAGCAGCGCGCGCTGCATGGCCTTTTCCTCCGGCGAACGCGGGATATAGACCGGCTTGCCGGTGCGCGGATCGAAGCCGGTATAGAACATGCAGGTGGACAGCGTTCCCGGCGTGGGGTAAAAATCCTGCACCTGCTCGGGCTGATGGTTGATATCGCGCAGGTATTCGGCCAGCTCGATGGCGGCGGCAAGGTCGCTGCCGGGGTGACTTGAAATCAGATAGGGCACAAGATACTGCTCCTTGCCCAGCTCCTGATTGATGCGCCTGTATTTTTCACAGAATGCGTCGTACACGTCGCGCCCCGGTTTGCCCATGACGGCGAGAACCTTCGGGCTGACGTGCTCCGGCGCGACCTTGAGCTGGCCGCTGACGTGGTATTGGCACAGCTCGCGCAGGAATGCGTCGGAATGATCCGCCATGATATAATCATAGCGCAGGCCGGAACGCACGAACACCTTTTTGACCTTCGGCAGAGCGCGGATTTCGCGCAGCAGGCTGATGTAGTCCGTGTGATCGACGACCATATTCGGGCAGGGCTTGGGGAACAGGCACTGCCGCCCCGCGCAGGTGCCGACCTTGAGCTGCTTATCGCAGGCGGCGCGGCGGAAATTGGCCGTAGGGCCGCCGACGTCATGGATATAGCCCTTGAAATTCGGCATCTGCGTGATGGTTTTCGCCTCGTTGACGACGGATTCGTGGCTGCGGGTGGTGACGATGCGCCCCTGCAGGAAGGTGATGGCGCAGAAGGAGCAGGAGCCGAAGCAGCCGCGCGTATGCGCGATGGAGAACTGCACCTCTTCAATGGCCGGAACGCCGCCCAGCGCGTCGTAATCGGGGTGCCATGTGCGCTGATACGGCAGGGTATACGATTGATCCAGCTCCTCGCGGGAGAGCGGCATATCCGGCACGGTCTGAACGACGTATTGATCGCCGTGGCGCTGGCTGATGGCATGGCCGCGGATCGGGTCCTGCTCGTTATACTGAACGAGGAACGCCTCGCCGTATTTTTTCTTGCTCCGGACGCAATCCTCGAAGGAAGGAATTTCGACGCTGGCGCGCATGGCCGCCGGAGAGAGGAAGCACACGCCGCGCATCTTGGCACATTCCCAGACGGGCGCGCCGCGGCTCATCCAATCCGCCGTGACGAGAATGGTGCGTTCGCCCATGCCGAACATCAGCAGATCCGCGCCGGAATCCACCAGAATACTCGGTCGAACGGCGTCATCCCAGTAATCGTAATGCGCGAAGCGGCGGAGAGAGGCCTCCACGCCGCCGATGGCGATGGGAATATCGCCGTAAGCCTCGCGAATCAGGCGGCAATAGACATTGACCGCGCGATCCGGCCGCTTGGCCGCCTTGCCGCCGGGGGTATATACGTCGGAGGAACGGCGGCGCTTGGCAGCGGTATAATGGTTCACCATGCTGTCGATCACGCCGGAGGAAACGAGAAAACCATAATTGGGACGGCCGAAGCGCTTGAAATCATTCGCATTTTTCCAATTCGGCTGGGCGAGCACCGCGACGTGATAGCCTGCTGCCTCGAGCGTGCGGACAATGACGGCTGCGCCGAAGGAAGGATGATCCACATATGCGTCGCCGCTGACGTAGACAAAATCCGGCGCGTCCCAGCCGCGCTGGCGCATATCGGCAACGGTTGTCGGCGGGAAAAGAAGACGATCGGCCATATCTGCAAAACTCCTTAAACGTACAAATCAAATTGTATCAAACATGATACCACAGAATGGCGCAAAAAGAAAGGGACATTCCGCGCGGATGCGTGAATGTGAAGCATATCGGGCACGGCGGATAAACGGAGGGACGGAAACGTGAAAATCGGGCTTTCGACGGCGGCGTTTTACGGAAAATGGGAAGTGGAGGAAGCAGCGGCGCACCTTCGCGGCTATGGCGCGGAATGCGCCGAGGTTTTCTTTCAGACGCGGAGCGAATACACGAGGGAATTTGCGCGGCTGACGCGGGACAGGCTGGACGGACTGCCCTGCACGAGCGTCCATCCGTTCGGGACGGCGTTTGAAAACGAGTTTTTCGGGCGGTCGGCGCGGCAGCGGGCGGACGCGATGGACATGCTGCGGCGGGTGCTGGATGCGGCGGCTGAACTGGACGCGCGCCTGTACGTATATCACGGGCGATATTCCCCGGCGCGAGTCGAACTGCCGTTTGACGCGCAGAGGAACGCGGAGGTCGTCGCGCGGATGCAGGAGGAAGCGACGCAGAGAAAAATCAAAATCGCGTGGGAAAACGTGTGCTGGTGTCAGCTCGCAACGCCGGAACGCGCGCGCGAAATTCGGCGGCTGCTGCCGGAAATCCGTTTTACGCTGGACATCAAGCAGGCGATGCGCGCGGGCCGCGACCCGATTGATTTTGTTGACGCGATGGGCGGACAACTGGCCAATGTTCATGTGTGCGACTGGGACGAAAACGGGCGGCTCTGCCTGCCGGGCGAAGGAACGTTTGATTTTTCGGCGTTTATTCGCGCGCTCAGGCGGGTAAATTATGCGGGCGCGATGATTGTGGAGCCTTATCTGGCGCTGGTGAAAAGCGACGAGGCGCTTGAAAAATCCATCCGGATGCTGAAGCATATCGCCGAGGAACAGAACAAATCTACGGATTGACGAAAGCGCGCGGCGGGAGTAAAATAAAGGCAACGAATTTCACCGAAGGGATGAGAGAAAATGGAACAGAACATTCGTCTTGACGTCAATCACATGATGGCGGATATGCTCGGCGGCGAATACGGCGTGACGCAGGCGCAGCTTGCGGCGATGCAGGATGCGGCCGTGAAGGCGCAGCACGCGGTTGAAGCGAATCGCGGCACGGGCTGGCTCGGCTGGATGAACCTGCCGTACAATCAGGAAGAGATCGTCTCTGAAATCGAGAAGGTCGCCGAACACGTCCGCAAGACGTTCAAATACTTTGTTGTGCTGGGCATCGGCGGCAGTGCGCTCGGCCCGATCGCGGTGCATCAGGCGCTGAACCATCTGCATTACAATGAGCTGCTGGACAGCAAGCGCCCCGGCCCGAAATTCTACGTCGAGGACAACATCGACCCGGAGCGCATGGCCGCGCTGATGGACGTGATCGAGCTGGACAAGGCCTGCTTCTGCATCATCAGCAAATCGGGCGGAACCGCCGAGACGATGAGCCAGTACCTGATCGTGACCGAGGCGCTCAAGGCGCAGGTCGGCGCGGACTGGGCGAAGCATATCATCGCCGTGACCGACCACGAGAAGGGCAACCTGATTAAGCTGGCGAAGGAAAACGGCTTCGTCACCTTCTATATTCCGGACGGCGTGGGCGGCCGCTTCTCTGAAATGTGCCCGGTCGGCCTCGTGCCCGCGGCCTGCTGCGGCATCGACATCCGCGCGATGCTCAAGGGCGCGGCGGCGATGGATGAGCGCTGCAAGACGGACGATATGATGAAGAACCCGGCGCTGCTGGAGGCTGTGCTTCAGTATATCGCTTGCGAGCAGATGGGGCGCAACGTGCAGGTCATGCTGCCGTATGCCGATTCCCTCAAATATATGGCGGACTGGTTCTGCCAGCTCTGGGCGGAGTCGCTGGGCAAGAACAAGCGCCGCGACGGCAGCGATTGCCACGCCGGTCAGACCCCGGCCAAGGCGCTGGGCGTGACGGATCAGCACAGCCAGCTCCAGCTCTACAACGAGGGTCCGTTCGACAAGGTAATCACCTTCATCAAGGTGGAGAATTTCCGCACCGAAACGAAGATCCCGAAGGGCTGCGAGGAATTTAAGGACGTGGCTTTCCTCGGCGGCATGACGCATAACACGCTCATCGAGGCCGAGCGTCAGGGCACGGAGTATGCGCTCTATGTCAACCGCCGCATGAATCAGACGATCATCATGCCGGAGGTCAATGCGTATACGCTGGGACAGTTGATGTTCCTGCTGGAGATGACGACCGCTTACGAAGGCGAATTGCTGGACATTGACGCATTCAACCAGCCGGGCGTGGAGACCAGCAAGCGCGCGACCTACGCGATTCTGGGCAATACGGACGCGAAGTATGACGCTGCCCGCAAGGAAATGACGGGTCGCCCCGCGTTTAAGCCGGAATACATTCTGTAATCAGCGGAGGCTGTCAAGCTAACAACACTGATATTTCAAGAATAAAAAAAGTATTTTCGCCCGAAGGTTTCCAAAGGGCGACTGGAAAGCCCTTTGGTGGGGCGATGGGGCAAAGCCCCATATCCAAACGATGCTTAGATGTTTGTTTCTTGAAATGTTTGGTTTAAACTTGACAGCCTCTGTTTTTTCAAAGGAGAGATTCGCATGAGTAAGATTGATACCGTTCGCGCCGCCATGATGCAGGCCATGAAGGACAAAAACAAGGAACGCAAGGACGCGCTGAGTCTGCTGCTCTCCGCGCTCAAGAGCAAGCAGATCGACAAGCGCGCGGATTTGACGGAGGAAGAGGAGAACGCCGTCATCTTCCGCGAAATCAAGCAGGCACAGGAGACGATCGACACTACGCCTGCGGATCGCGTGCAGACCATCGAGGAAGCCAGGCTGCGCATGCAGGTCTACGGCGAATTTGCGCCCAAGCTGATGGACGAGGACGAGATTCGCGCGGTCATCAAAGAGGTGCTCGCAGAGCTGCAAATCGAACAGCCGACGGCGAAGGACAAGGGACGCATTATGAAAACGCTGATGCCGCGCGTCAAGGGAAAGGCGGACGGCGGATTGGTGAATCAGGTGCTCGGCGGATTCTTCGCATAAAAAATAAAACCGCGTGTGCGGCCCTGAAACGGGCTTGCATACGCGGTTTTTGTGTTCAATCAGGATAAAGAGGAAGGAAGATCCTCGTCAATGGCGGAAAAATGGAGCGGAGGAAGCTGATTGAGATCAATCGCGTCGTTGGGCAGAAGCGATTCATCCGGCTGATTGGCCAGCACCCAGTTGCTCAGTGTGTTGCGAAGAATGGGGTGGGGCTGACGAAAAACGCAGACGTCCTGCTCGGGCAGAGAATCCTGAAAAAGCGCGTCGCAGGTGCAATCCAGCGCATAGCAGAGGGAAATCAGCATTTCCATACTGGGAGAACGCTTGCCGCGTTCCAGCATGCCGATATGCTGAAAGCTGACGCCGACAAGCTCGCTGAGTTTTTCCTGCGTGAGGTTGCGGGCATGGCGATATTCGCGGAGGCGACGGCCGAAGGCCTTATAATCCACTTGCATCATGGAAGCAAACCACCTTTCGAAATGAAATGAATAATAAGGGATTCTGTGCGGAATGGAAAAATCCTCTTTGGATGCGGTCGTGTTTGTGAAAAATAATAAAATCAACGAAAAAAGTGGAACTTTGGCGCTGAGTGTGCTATACTATACGCAACCTAAGCCTACGTTTCACATCCCAATAGCGGCCTCCTTGGAATCGCCTTCGCGTTCACCAATCGGAAGTCTTACTGTGAGTGCCAACCGGTGAAGGTAAAAATTTTAAGGAGGATACAATCATGTATCAGGACGAAACCCTCACTTGCCGTGACTGCGGCAAAGAATTCGTGTTCACCGCTTCCGAGCAGGCGTTCTACGCCGAGAAAGGCTTCCAGAACAAGCCGCGCCGTTGCCCGGAGTGCCGCGCTGCGCGTCGCGCCCAGAACGGCGGCGCTCGCCCGCAGCGCGAAATGTTCACCGCGATCTGCGCGGATTGCGGCAAGGAGACCCAGGTTCCCTTCCAGCCGCGCGGCGACAAGCCGGTGTATTGCCGCGATTGCTTCGCGAACCATCGTCAGCCGCGCTACTAAGAGCGGATGGCCTTGCTAAACGAAGGCTGACAGCATAAGATGAAAATCCTCCTTGCAGTGTGAATTGCGGGGAGGATTTTTTACAATTTGGAGGAAAAATAAAAAACTTTTGTTTTGATTGATCGTTCGTGATTTTTAGACGTCTGACGTTTGGATAGAACTGGAAGAGATATAATAAACGCAGAATACACGAAAGATGTGTAATCGGATGGCTGAAAACGTTCGGGAAAATGGCGAAAAACAACGCAATAGCTCGAAAAAAGAAGTAAAAAAGATGTTGACATTGGGAAAAGAATGAGGTATACTAACGTCACTTCCGAGCGATACGGAAGCTGATCCTTGAAAACGATACAGAATCAAGAAGAACGCGAACTGCGATTTTCACGAG
>UQNM01000098.1 GCA_900542395.1 uncultured Eubacteriales bacterium | reverse complement strand
TGAGGAAATCCGAGGGACAGAAAATACCGGAAAAAGAAATCGTTAAACAGAAATTGCCCGCTTTTTGAACGAGGGAGACTCCTTGTCCGAAGGGCAAGAAGGTGGAACCGAGAAGACTTAGAACAATTCCAGTTTATCGCACTCGTTCCCAGCAGGGGTTTGGGGCAGGAACGCCCCAACAAGAGCGCTTCGGGAAACTCGCAAGAGTTTGAGAAGTGAAGTCCCGAATGGACAGGAAATTTTCAAGAATTGAAAAGTTGCGGCCACGAATGGAGGTTTTCCGGCGGCCGCCGCCTGCGGCGGGTTCAGGCCGACGGAAAACGGTTCGAGGCCGCGCAAGCCCTGCGGCCTTTTTCGCTTCCTCCCGTCAAAAGCCATTCAAAATCTTTTGTAAGATTTCTTCATCATCTGCGTCTAATAAAGTGAAGGGAGGGAGAACACATGCAGGCCGATTCGTTTACTCAAATCTATCAAAGCTACTTCGATCCGGTATACCGTTACGCGCTCTCCCTCTCGGGCAGCCCGCATATTGCCGAAGAAATTACGCAGGAGACTTTTTTCAAGGCATTGCGATCCCTGAATCAATTTCAAGGCAGGAGCAGCCTGAAAAGCTGGCTCTGTGCCATCGCAAAGAATCTATGGCTGTCCGAGCAGCGAAAGAGAAAAGATCAGCCGATCGACGATGCCATGCATCTTTCCGATCCATCCGCCGGTCCGGAGGAAGCGATTGTGCGGCAGGATGAGCATATGCGCATCCACCGGCTTCTCCATCACCTGAGCGAACCCTATCGGGAGGTATTCACCCTTCGAACTCTGGGTCAGTTGAGTTTTCGGGATATCGGGGAACTTTTCGGCAAATCGGAAAACTGGGCTTGTGTCGTTTACCACCGAGCCCGAACGAAGATCATGGAAAAAATGGAGGGATCACCATGAAACTGCCTTGCGCCGTCACCCGTGATTTGCTGCCGCTGTATGCCGAGGAACTGGTGGAGCAGGAAACCCAAGCCCTCATCGAGGAACATTTGACCGGTTGTTCCGCGTGCAGGGCAAAACTTTCCGAACTCAAAACCGAAACAAGCGCGCCCATCGAAACGACAAAACCGCTTCAATCGCTGAAAAAACAGCTTCGAAAGCGCCGCCTGTATTCCGCTGTCATCGCTGCGCTTTGCGTTTTTATCGCTGTTTATGCATGGTTTTATCACGCAAACGAACGGAAGCTGGTTCCATGGGAAGAAGGTCTGATTCAGGCAGCAGGGATAGAACAACGCCCCTACGATGAAGTTTTCGGTCAAACGGACGCCCCCGATGAACCCCGGCGCTCAAATGTGGATGTGCTGATTCTGCGGGTGGATAACCGGATCACCGGAACATCCGAAACCCTGTTCATGGATGATGACGGATCAAGAACCGTTTTGCTGCAGGGATGGACATCAGGCGGCAGCGGGTACTTTATCAGAGACTACAACGAAATGATCCTCTATCCCGTACCGGATCGCGTGATGTATGTAGACGGCGCTCAACAGCATCTCCTGTGGGGAAAGCCGCTCGACGGCGGTGTGGAAATACTGCCCCGCCTGGCGCTGGGTTACTACGTGCTGCTTGCGCTTGCTGCCGCTTTCGTTTTCGGATTGGCTTGGTTTTTCCTTCGCAAACGGAAAAACGGCTGGATCGTCAGACAACTCTTCTTCACCCCCGTCTCCTACCTCGGCGCTCATTTTCTGATGAAGGGGTTCCATACCGTCAGCGACTTTATGGCGCATGATTTTTTCAACATTCTCCTGATTGCAATCGCGCTTTACGCCTTGATATCGCTGACGTGGCAGGTTTTCTTGCAGCGGCAAAAAGAAGCATAACTCAAAAAACGGCATTGTTGCAGATGGCTTTCATCTGACAGCAATGCCGTTGCTTTTTGTTTAAGCCGGATTCAGGTCTTCCCCTTCGCCCGTTTCTCCGTCCAGCGCCCTGATCTCGATCATCCGCCCGCCGAGCTGCTCATAGATGCGGTGGGAGATGGAAATCACCGTTCGTTCGGCGGACGCGCGGCGCAGCGCCTCGAGCACGCGCGCCTCCGTCTGCGCGTCGAGGTTGGCCGTGATTTCATCCAGCAGAAGCACGGCGGGATCGGCCGCCGCCGCGCGGGCGATGGAAAGGAGCTGCCACTCGCCCTGCGAAAACATGCCGTCCGTGCAGCGCGTGTCATATCCGTCGGGAAACGCGCAGATGGCCGCATCCAGCCCGGCAAGCTGCGCGGCCTTCCGCGCCATGTCCCGCGTCATGCGCGGGTCGCCCAGCGTGATCTGGTCGAGCACCGTGCCCGGCACGCGGGCAAAATGCTGCTCCACGCAGCCGATGCACGAGCGGCGCTGGCGATCCGTGATTTGGGAAACGTCCACGCCGCCGATGGTGACCGTGCCCTTTTCCGGCCGATACAGCCCCAGCAGCAGCTTGAACACGGTGCTCTTGCCCGCGCCGGTGCGCCCAACGAGCGTCGCCTGCTCGCCGGCCTTCACCGTGAAGGAGAGGTCGGAGAGCACCGTCCGCCCGCCGTAGCCGAAGGTCACGTGGTCAACCGCCACGTCGCCGCGCGGAACAGCCGCGCTTTCCGCCGCCTGCGCCGCCCGTTCCGGCTGGGCGAGGAACGCATTGATGCGCTTCACACCCGCCATCGCGGATTGAATCGTCTGGATTTCCATGCCGAGGCTTTCAATCGGCGCGAAGATGCGCGAGATATAGTTGATGACCGCGACCGACGTGCCGACGGACATGCCGAACAGCGTCAGCACCCGCGCGTCGCCGGAGGCCGACAGCAGCATCACGACGCCGACCACCGCGGCGTTGAGCGTCAGCACGACGGGGGAATACACCGCGTCGTAGAAATTCGTCCTCTCCACCGCGGCGTAGCTTTCCCCGATGCGCCTGTCGTAGCGCGCGCTCATGTAATCCTCCAGTCCCAGCGCGCGGATGGTGCGGATATTGTGCAGCGCCTCCGGCACCTGAGCGGAAATGGCGGCGACCGCGCGGCGGTTTTCCATCTGCGCGGCGAGCGTCCGCCGCTGTACGTGCCGGGTGAACGCGGCCAGCAGCGGCAGCACCGGCAGCAGAATCAGCGCCAGCCCCGCGTTCTTCACGGCGATCACCGCGAGGATCGAGAGGATTCGGCACGCATCCGCCGCCATGGAGATCACGCCGGAGGTGAACAGCGCCTCCACGGTGTCCACGTCGCCGGAAAAGCGCGCGGCCAGCTCGCCGGGGTTCTGCGCCGAGAGCGTCGCCGCAGGCAGGCGCGTCAGCTTTCGAGACATTTCCGCGCGGAGCGCATGGGTCATCTTCTGGCCGAGGATTTCCAGCAGCGTCTCCTGCGCGGAGGCGAGCACGCCCTCCAGCGCGAGGCTGCCGAAATACAGCAGCGCCGCCGCGAACGTCAGCGGTATTCCGCCCGTCAGGCCGTCGATAACGCGCGCCAGCAGCAGCGGCGGCAGCAGCGAGGCCAGCACCGACGCCGCCGCACAGAGCAGCGTGCCCGCGCTGAGCAGCCTGTGCGCCGCCGCCGCGCCGCAGACGGCGGCAAACACCGAATTACGCTTCATGCGCCGCACCTCCCGTCTGGCTTTCATACAGCGCGCGATAGGCCGGAACGGACGCGCAAAGCGCCTCGTGTGTCCCCACGTCCGCCTTTCCGTCCTGCATGAACACGATCTGCCTGAGCTCCGGAAAATGGTAGAGCCTGTGCGAAATCAGGATCACGATCCGATCCTGCGCGCAGGCCTTGAGCCGGGCGAATACCTCGTCCTCCGTCCGCCGATCCAGCGCGGAAAACGGATCATCCAGCACGAGCACCGGGCGGGGATGCGCCAGCGTCCGCGCCAGCGCCAGCCGCTGCGCCTGCCCGCCGGAGAGCCGAACGCCGCCGCTCCCCACGACGGTTTGAAGCCCCCGCTCCATCGCCCGCACCTCGCCGTCCAGCGCGGTCAGGGCGAGAAAACGCATCGCGTCGCCCGCCTCGCCGCAAAGCACGTTTTCCTCCACGGTATCGTTCCAGAGCTCCGGATCATGGCCGAGATAGCCGACCGTCGAGGCCGCCTCGCGCGGCGAAAGCTCGGATAATTCCCGCCCGCCGATGCGCACCGAACCGCCATACGGCCGCTCGCAGAGGAACACGCGCCCCAGCGTGGATTTTCCGCAGGCGACCGGGCCGGTCACGCCGATGATATCGCCGGGCTGCGCCGAAAAGGAAACGCCCTCAAAAATCGGCGCGCCGCCGTCATAGCAAAAGGAAAGGCCGCTGACTTCCACGCGCTGCGCCGCCGGAATCGCCAGCGGCTCAAGCGCCCGCGGCGTTTTCATCATCGGCTTGATGCGCTTCCACGAAACCTCCGCGCGCTGCACCGCGTTGAACAGCTTCGCCGCCTTGGAGGATTTCACCGCCGTCTTCATAAAGCAGGAGAGAAAGGTCGTAAACGCCGCGATATCCCACGCGCGCCAGCCCGTCCCCAGCACGTTTTTCGCGCCGAACCAGAGGATGAACAGCACGCTCAGGTTCGACGCCGCCAGATACAGCGGCGGCAGCGCGGCCTGCCACACGTTGGCGCGCACGGCGGCTTGCTCATAGCCGTCCAGCGCCGCCTCATAGCGCGCCTCCTGCGCGTCCTCGCAGCCGCAGATGCGATAGGTGACGGCGTTCTTCGCCCGGTCGAGCGTCGCCGCGCTGAGCGCCGCCGCCGCCTTTTTGTAGGCCGCTCCCGCGCGCTGCACCGGCTTTTTCATCTTCTCCGCGCAGATATAGGAGATGGGCGGGAAGATCATGCACAGCAGCGCCAGATGCCGGTCGTAGGCAAACAGCATGACGATATAGCCCGCCAGCGCCACGCCGGTGTCGAACACCTCGGTGGTGAATTTGCGTATGCCCTCCGCGCAGTCATCCACATCGGAGATGGCCTTGGTCATCAGCTCGCCCGCGCCCTGCTTTTCCAGCGCGCCGCGGCTCTGGCGGACGAGGTTCGCGTAGAGCACGCCCTTCATGCGGCGGTTGATGTTGTTGGCGAACCGGCGCACATAAAACCGCTTGACGAACCGCGCCGCCTGCACCAGCAGCGTCACGAGGATATACCCCGCCGCCAGCGCCGTCATCGCGGCGGCCGTTTCGTTTCCGCCGAGAATATCCGCCAGACACTGTGCCAGCCTGCCCTCAAACCACGGCCCGGCCAGCAGGCCGACGTTATACGCCAGCCCGGAAAGCGTAATCAAGGTCAGCGGCAGCCACTCCAAACGGAAATACGCCGCGATGCTGTCCGGCTGAAAGGCGCGCCCGCGCTTTTGCTTGCTCTTCATTCGTTCTCCCCCATGCCGCTCAGGCGCTCATTTTGAAGAGAATATAGCACCCCTTCGGTAGAAAAGCAAGCGATAGCCGCCAAAATGTCGTTTCGCATGCTTCCGATGGATTCGCGCGCTTTCGTCCTTTTTTAACAGATCGCGTTTCTCCCTCATAAAATTCGCCCGGTTTTTATCTATTTTGCACATTTTATCTTGACACTCCCCGCCAAATCGCCGTATAATTGTAAAAAATGTGTATCGTTTTTGAAAAATCCGTATCAACAAAAGGAGGATGTATTCCATGAAACGAATTCTGCCCCTGATTCTGGCCGCCGCGATGACGCTGACCGCCGGCACGGCCGCGCTGGCCGACAACGTGAGCGACGCGCTGGAAAAGGCCGCGACGATGACCAACGACGAGCTCTACGCCAAGGCGCAGGAAGAGATGGCCGCGGGCGCGCAGCTCAACTTCTACTCCACCACGTCCTTCGCCGAGAAGGCCGCCGCGAACTTCATGCGCGCCTACCCCGCGCTGGATGGCAAGGTGATCTACGCCGAAATCGACGACGGCGAATCCTACACCATCCTGACCAACACCATCGGCTCCGGCGTGAAGGATTCCGCCGACATGGCGCTCACGCAGAACGGCGCGGATCTCAAGACCTATCTGCTGGACGACGGCCTGAGCTACGCCTACTTCCCGAAGGCGCTTGAAAGCGTCGTGGACGAGCAGTACCGCGAGCCTGCGGTCGTCACGTTCGTCAACTCGCTGCTCATTTACAACAACACCGCCGGCAGCGTCGGCCTGACCAACGTTTGGGAGCTGACCGAGGCCAAGTGGAAGGACAAGGTCTTCTTCAAAGACCCGACCAACGAGACCGTCAACATCAACTTCCTGATTATGCTGACCAGCCCGGAATGGAACGAGAAGCTCGAAAAGGCTTACGAGAGCTATTACGGCAAGGCATGGGAGAAGGGCGAGTTTGAATCCGCCGCCTACGAGTGGATCGCGGGCTTCCTCTCCAACGTGAACTACACCTACACCTCCGCCTCCAAGATGGCGACGGGCATCGCCTCCGGCGCGGCGGGCAACATGGGTCTGTTCGTGTTCTCCAAGCTGCGCAAGGTGGATGAAGCCGACCGCGGCAAGCTGACCGTCGTGCAGTTTGAAAACGACGTGGACTGCTTCTCCGGCCTGATGTACCCGATCTACGCGACCGTGTGCAAGGACACCGAATGCCCCTACACCTGCGCGCTGTTCATCAACTATCTGCTCAGCGAGGACGGCTTCGCGGGCGAAAAGAGCTGGAATTCCAGCCAGGGCTACTATTCCCCGAACACCTCCATCAAGAAGCCGGAAGGCCTGATGGACGAGCCGTTCGAGTATTGGCAGGATAAGCTGGTGCTTGAAGATATGGATTACCTCTACGAGCACTACATCGACGTGTATGAGTTCATCGCGACCCGCGTTGGCTGATCGCAGTCCTGCATAACAAAATCATGTTGAAGGAGCTGTCAAGCTCAATCCAGATCGTTCAAGAATCAAAAACTAAGCATTTTCAAAACATGGGGCTTTGCCCCATCGCCCCACCAAAGGGCTTTCCGATCGCCCTTTGGAAAC
>UQNM01000097.1 GCA_900542395.1 uncultured Eubacteriales bacterium | reverse complement strand
GCGTCAGCACACGGCTCTTCTGCCCGTCGCGCCCGATGTTCTGCACATAGCCGCAGACGGTCGAAGCGGGCAGCGTCTCCATCAGAATCGCGCAGGCGCGGGCGAGGTGATCCGGCCTGTGGCGACTGCACGGGTTATACAGCGCAATCGGAAAGCCACCCGCCGCCGCCGCGCGAAGCCGCCGTTCAATCGTCGCCCACGGAGTCAGTTGATCGGAGAGGCTGACGACGGCAAAATCCCCGCAGAGGGGCGAGCCGAGCACCGCCGCCGCGCTGAGCGCCGCCGTCACCCCCGGCACAACCTCGATCTCGTCGCCCTCTTCCGCCATGCCCAGCAGGAGCGACGCCATGCCGTAAACCTGCGCGTCGCCCGAGCAGATCAGCGCCACGCGCCTGCCTTCCCGCGAAAGCAAAAGAGCCTGTACACACCGTTCCTTTTCGCCGCGCATGCCCGTCGTCACAAACCGCTTTTCGGCAAACTCGTCCCGAACCAGCTCGACATACGTCGTGTAGCCCACGATCACCTCCGCACGGCGCAATGCGTCGTCCGCCGCAATCGTGCGCCCCTCGCGTCTCCCCGGCCCGATGCCAACAACCTGAATCATACGTTTTCCTCCCCGGCCAGCGCGAGCGTCACGCCCTGCATCGCCGTTTTGCCCACGAGCAGCCGCCCGCCGGTCATCACCGCCGCGCGCTCGCACACGCAGCCGCAGCCCACTGTTTTCATTACAAAATCCGAATGGGCAAACACACCCGGCACGGCGTTCAGCTCCGCCGCCGAATACGTTTGCAGCGGAAAGCGGTATTTTTCGCAGAGCGCGAGAATCGCCGCCTCGTCCTTTTTCACGTCAATCGTCGCAACCGCCCGGACAGACAGCGGCGACACGCCGTTTTCATGCAGAAACGCGCGGAAGCAGTCCTCCAGATGTGCCGCGTCCGTTCCGCGCTTGCAGCCCACGCCCAGTGTCAGCGTCCGCGGCCTTAAAAAGAGCGTCACGGGAAACGGCGGGCGGATCTCCCGTTCCGTAATCGCCACGCCGACCGATTTTCCCGCCAGCGCGGCAGCGGAAACCGCCTGAATCGCCGCCTTGTTTTCAATCGCGCAGTCGTTTTTCATCGCCCAACTGTCGATGGCCGGAACACCGCGCACATCCGTCGCAGTCGTCAGCACGGGCTCCGCGCCCGTCCGTTCCGCCAGCAGCAGCGCGAGGTCGTTTGCGCCGCCGATGTGCCCGGATAGGATGGGGATGATGTGCCTTCCCATTTCATCCATGACAAGCACTGCGGGGTCGGCCGCCTTATCCCGGCAGAGCGGCGCAATCGCACGCACCGCAATGCCGCATGCGCCGATGAACAGCAGCGCGTCCGCATCGGCAAACGCCTCCCGCGCCCACTGCATCACAGGCACGCCGCGCGTCACGGGGAAGCCGAGCTTTTCCTGCCAGCCCTGCCCCTTTTCAGTAAAAGCAATGGCGCGGATGTTCATGGCGTTTCGGCCTCCCGACAGGCGTGGGCGAACGCCGGATCGTAGAGCTTGGAGCGCTTGTCGCTCTCCCGCAGAAAATCGCCGACGAGAATCAGCGCGGTCTTTTTGATGTGCGCCGCCTTTTCCGCGATATCCGCGAGCGTGCCGCGCACGACCTCCTGCTCCGGCCACGTCGCTTTGTAGACGACGGCGACGGGCGTATCTTCCGGGTAGCTGCCCGCCGTCAATTCGGCGCATACGTCCTTGAGCATCGAGACGCTCAGGAACAGCGTCATGCTCGCCCGATGCGACGCCAGCGCGCGCAGGTTCTCCTGCTCGGGCACGGGCGTTCTGCCCGCCATGCGCGTGATGATGAGCGTCTGGCTGACCTCGGCGGGGGTGTACTCCGCCGGGATGGCCGCCGCCGCGCCGCAGAACGAGCTGACGCCGGGCACGACCTCATAGGCCAACCCAAGTTTATCTAATTCGCGCATCTGCTCGGCAATCGCACCGTACAGGCACGGGTCACCCGTGTGCAGCCGCACGACGGTTGCCCCCTCGGGCGCATCCCGCATCGCCGCGACGGTCTGCTCCAGCGTCATGGACGCGCTGTTATAAATGGTCGTTTCGGGTCTGCAATAATCCAGAAGTTCGGGGTTGACGAGCGAACCCGCGTAGATCACCACGTCCGCCTTTTGCAGCAGGCGCATGCCGCGCACGGTGATGAGGTCGGTTGCGCCCGGCCCCGCGCCGATAAAATAAATCATAGGAACTCCTTTTTGGGGCGCCGCCCCAAACCCTGCTCGGAACCTCCCGTTTCGCTTCGCGCTGTTTTTAAGTGACGTTAGCGCTGAAAATGAAAACCGGGTTTTCCGCTTTGAACATCGTATAGCGTCCGACCGATTCGAGCGCCGAAACGGCGACCTGCCGCGCCTCAAAATCCACCATCGGCC
This sequence comes from uncultured Eubacteriales bacterium, assembly GCA_900542395.1. GTDB lineage: Bacteria > Bacillota > Clostridia > Christensenellales > Aristaeellaceae > Ventricola. Next base: position 4,666 of record UQNM01000097.1, on the reverse strand, counting down.
GCATCAGGCGCAGAAGCGCCTGCGCGCTTTCCATCGTGACGGCGGTTGCGACCAGCCGAATCGGGCGTTGGAGTCCGCGCAAAAGCTCCACGATAGCTTCTGCCGCGCCGGTCGTCCCGCCGAGGAAAACCGCGTCCGGCGCGGGCAGCGCCGACAGCGCCTCCGGCGCGCGGCCGGGAACGACGCGCAGGTTGAGCGCGTGAAATCTTTCGGCGTTCCGGCGGATGAGGTCGAGCGCTTCGTCCTTCATTTCAACGGCATAAACCTCGCCCAGCGGGCACTGACGCGCGCATTCGACGCTGACGCTGCCCGTCCCCGCGCCAATATCCCAAACGACGCCGTTCGGTTTCAAATGCAGCGCCGACACGACGAGCGCACGCACATCCCGCTTCGTCATCGGGGTTTTGCCGCGAATGAACGCCTCATCCGACAGACCAACAGGCGGCAGGCCGCTCTCCGGCGCGTCGTTTTCGATATAAGCCATGCAGAGCGGGTCATACGTCGCATCCGGGTCATAGGCCTCCGTCCGCTCGTCGGGATAGGAGAGCCGTTCGCCGACAAACAGCCGCACATTTTCCAGCCCGCCGAGGTTCAGGCTCTCCCGCACCCACGCAGGATTGTGCGCCGCGTCGAGAAAGCAAAACGTCTGCCGATGCGTCCGCACGGCGTGACACAGCGCGCTTTCCGAAAGTGCTCGGCCATGCGCGGAGAGGATTTTCGCGTCCTGCCACGAAACGCCCAGCCGCGCGGCAAAGAGCTGCAAGGCGCTGACGCCCGGATGCACACGCAGATATTCGCCGCCGATTTTCCGTTTGAGCATTTCCAGCAGGCTGTACAGTCCCGCGTCGCCGGAAACCAGCACGGCGGCACTCTGTCCTGCGTCGCTGGATAGACGCATCTGTTCAATTGCACCTTCCAGCGGCGAAAGCGGCCTTGCCTTTTCGGGCGGCACGAGCACGGCATGGCGTGCCGCGCACCAGACCGCATCCGCACGATCAATCGCCTGCTTCGCGTCGTCGGTGAGCAGAACGGCCTCACCCGGACCGACGCTGATGATATCAAGCATGGCGCACCTCCACACAATGTTCTTGAGCAAAACAAATCAGTTCATCGTCCCATGCATGGGCTTCCAATCCATCGGGAATAAGCAACGCGCCGCAATTCAGCAGCGTTTGCCGGGCTTCTGTCAACACGGCTTCACTCGGCGGCGCGAACGGCGCTGTCGTCAGTATGCGGGCGGCCAGATGGCGCGCGGCAGGGATATCCATATCGTTTTCCGCCAGAATACCCGTTGCAAACGGTGTTCCTTCCCGCGTCAGGCGGCGGTAGACGGCTGTCGCCTTCCCCATGCCGCCGAGGACAAACGCGTATGGCGCACCTTCCGCACGGGGAAGCTCCATTGATCCGGAAAGCGCGTCATAAACACCAGACGAAATGCCGTACAGCTGCGTGATGTTTTCTTCCGTAAAGACTGCTTCGGGCGCGCCGAACATCTCCACGCCGTGCGTGCCGATGCCCATCACGAGGTCGGATACCCGTGCAGCGAGGTCAATTTCGTGCAGGCTCATCACGATGGTCACGCCCTGCTCCCGCGCGAGATGAAGCAGAATGGCGGACAATTCGATTTTATATCGAATATCCAGAAAGGAGGTCGGCTCGTCGAGCACCAGCACGCGCGGCTGCTGGCAGAGCGCACGGGCAATCATCACCCGCTGACGCTGACCGTCGCTGACGCGGGCGAACGGCTTGTCCGCCAGTTCTTCGGCACGCACCAATGCGAGACTCTGCGCAATCACGTCTCTGTCCAGCGCAGTCAGCATCCCGAAACGGCCGGTATAGGGATAACGCCCGGAAGCCGCCACGTCGTAACAGGTCATCAGTTCCGGACGGACGCGCTCGGTCAGCACGACGGAAAGCCGCTTTGCCAGCTCGCAGCTGTCCATCCGCTCGATATTTTCGCCGCCGATGCGCACCACGCCGCCCATACACACGAGGTGATGCGAAATCGTCTTGAGAATGGTCGATTTGCCCGCGCCGTTTGGACCGATGAGCGTCAAAATCTGCCCCGGCAGAATCGACGCGCAGAGGTCTTTCAACAATACACGTCTGCCGTAACCGACCGAAAGGTTGTCCAGCTCCAAAGTCGGTTTCACCGGTGTCCGCCTCCCCGCTTGAGTGCCATCACGATAACGACCGGCGCGCCGAAAAACGCCGTTACCGTGCTGATGGCCAGCTCCGTTGGCGAAAACGCCGTTCGGGCGATCCAGTCGCATGCCATACAGAATACGCCGCCCAGCAGGAAACAGCCGGGCAGAACAGCCATCGGTTTGGCCGTGCCGAGCAGCTTTTTCGTCATATACGGCACGGCAATGCCGACAAAGGAAATCGGACCGACAAGCGCCGTCACGCACGCGGCCAGCAGACAGGAAAGTCCGATCAGCGCCGCACGGAAACGGCGGACGTTCACACCCATGCTCGCCGCGTAATGTTCGCCGAACTGATATGCGCCGATGGGCTTCGCCAGCAGCAGGCACAGCAGCAGGCAGACGGCAATCACCGCCAAGCAGATGCGCAGATTTCCCCACGACACGGCAGAAAAGCTGCCCATCGACCAGCTGGTGAGGTTCGCAATATCGCTTTCTTTGGCGAAGGTGACGAAGAAATCCGTCGCCGCCGAACAGACGTTGCCAATCATCATGCCGACGACCAGCAGCATCGCCATGCTGTGAATCTTTCGGGAGACGATCATCACAAAGCTCGCGCAGAGCATTGCCCCGACAAATGCCGCGGTCATCACCGCGCCGAACGGCACGCAACCCCAGAGCTTCATGCCGAAGATCATCACCGCACCGACAGCCAACTTTGCGCCGGAGGACACGCCCAGCACATACGGCCCGGCAATCGGATTGCGGAAAAACGTTTGCAGCAGAAAGCCCGACACGCTCAGCGTGCCGCCCATCACCGCCGCCGCCAGCACGCGCGGCAGGCGGATTTTGAGCAGCACGTTGTAGGCTGCTGTGCCCGCGCCCTCTCTCAGCAGCAGAATCCGCAGGATTTCATGCGGGGACAGTGCCGCGCTGCCCGTGCCCACACTGACCGCCAACAGCAGCGCAAAGCAGACTGCGAGCACCGCATAGCACAGCGCGCACCGCGTTTTTTTCACCCGTTCCTCACTCCAGCTTCATGATATGGTTTAGTGCCGCGTCGTCACCCGAAAGCATGCGGTTCATGTCCTCGATGAGGTCGCCCAGCCGTCCGGACTGCTGAAAATAATCTGCGCCGGTGCAATAGACGCGTCCATTTTGCACCGCTTTGAAATCGGCCAGCAGCGTGTTTCGCTCAATCAGCTGCGAAAGTGTCTTCGGCTTGCCGCCGAGCTGACCAATATAGAGGATGCAGTCCGCATCGCCCGCCACGAGATAAAAGGCTTCCATCTCCATCTGCCGCGTGCCGGATTCGCCGGTACCCAGTCCTTCCGGCGCATACCGCCCGCCAGCCAGCTCAAGCATTTTGACCATATAATCACCATTGTTGCGCACATACAGCGCGCCCTTGGAGGTGATGTAGAACATGGCGACGGTCACGTTCTCCTGCATCGGCTCAAGCGATTCGATTTTCTGCTTCTGCGCGTCAAACGCGGTGCTCGCCTCGTTCTCACGCCCCAGCAGCACGCCGTAGAGCTTCATCCACTCCATGCGCCCCAGCAGAGTTTCCTCCAATGCAGAGCTGTCCACCAGCAAAGGAATGCCTAGCTCGTCCAGCTTTTCCCGCACATCCGGCGTGCCCTCGATCATCGTGGAGAAAACGGCCAGCTTCGGCGGGTTCAAGGCAATACGCTCGAAATCCGGCTGCTTATAGTGACCGATGTATGCGATTTGTCCATCCTGAACCGCTTGTTTCACGCTTGGCAGATACCAGTCTTCCACGTCATAGGTCGTCTGCGTCACGGCGGAGAGCGCGCCGATTTCATCCATCAGTGCCACCGTCGAGGTGGAAGCCACGAACAGGTTGTCAAGCGGCATGTACAGCAGCATGATGTCCGCATCCAGACCATCCGGTGCATCCATACCCGCCGGAATCAGCAGAAAGCGCCCGCCGTTCTGCACGGTAATCAGTGAATAACCGCCTTCCAGCCTGTCCACGGCAAAGTTTTTCGCGGCTTCCAGATCAAGCTTTTCTGTGACGACGGGCAGCTCCGCTAACGCGGTTTGAACAGCAAAAAGGCTCAAAAGCAGCGCAATCATCTTTTTCATAAACTTCCTCGCAGTTTTTCTCAAAATAAATGAAAAGCGCCCATCTCGGACAAAGATGGACGCATAGCAAACAAACGCTTGACCTGCCTTCTCCAACTGCCCGAGAATCGGTTTCATCTCCGCAGGGCAGGTCTCCTGGCTGACGGCTTCACGTGCGCCGCCTTCTCGAAATCGCTTTCAATGGCTCATGGCACACGCATACCGAATACAGTAATGGCTGTTGCGCCGGATTTGAACCGGCTTCCCTTTTCATTTGAATGGCTTCAAACACCCTGCGCGGTATAGATTTTTCTCGTTTATTATACGGGGTTTGAGGGAGGGAGTCAAGATGAGAGAGGAATGGATTTTTCTTAAATCGCCAGGAAATGGAATTGGTGCAGATTTATTTGTTTGAAGTGGATCATCCGATTGTC
>UQNM01000096.1 GCA_900542395.1 uncultured Eubacteriales bacterium | reverse complement strand
CTCTGGATGATGCCGGAAAACGCGGCGTTCGCCCGCCGGCATGACGTCAGGACATGCCTGCAAAACGCAAAGGTCTATCTGGCGGACGTGGGCTTTGGCGAAATGGAGCCGTGCTTTGTGCAGCAATACGACGGCATGGCGGTCGCCAACTTTGCCGCCGTGCAGGACGGCGTGACGCTCTATCCCGATCAGGTCAAGGTGCAGGTGAGCATGGACAGCGGGCGCGTGGTCGGCGCGGAATGTTCGCAGTATCTGGCCAACCACACGCGGCGAACGGACGTAACGCCGACGGTGACCGCCGCGCAGGCGCGGGAGATGGTTTCGCCCAAGCTCACGATCAAGAGCGAGCGCCTGTGCGTCATTCCGCTGGATGCGGGCGAGGCGCTCTGCTGGGGCTTTTCCTGCACGGACGGCGCAGCGGATTACTGGGTCTTTGTCAACGCGAAGAGCGGGGAGACGGAGCAGCTTCTGCGCGTGATTGCGACCGAACAGGGAGAGGCCGCGATGTAAACCATTTTCCGTATGCAAAAAAAGCGATTCTCCCTCCGGAAGGAGGGAGAACGCCGCAGACTGTAGACAAAAAGCGATTCTCCCCCGAAGGGGGGGAGAACGCCGGTTTTAGCCGCAGCAGCGGCGACGGCGGCAGAGCTGCTTGCGGTTGACGATGGTGACGACGGTCGGCACGCAGGAATTTGTCAGGCGGACGACGTTGCCCATGACCGGGCCGGTGATGGTCGTGCAGTATTCGCACGGCCTGCTCATCAGCTCCTCGATGGCATAGCAGCCCGGCTCAAGCCCGCTGATGACCAGTGGCTCGTCGAGCTGGGTGCAGCTCCCCGCGCGGAGGGTGAACGTCTCTCCGTTTGGGTAGCTCGGGCCGGTGATGCGCAGGGTAAACGTGCGCTCCGTGCAGCTCTGGCCGCCGCAGGGCTCCAGCACGATCTTATGGATGACGAGCGTCGGGCCGTTTTCGCAGCCCGCGCAGCAGAAATGCGCCGGGTTGCAGCACAGCGGATGGAGCCACTCGACATACGGGCAGCTCGGCCTGCAATCGCAATGACATGACATATCGGACACCTCCGAAAAAATATGGAAAGCGCGTTGCGCCTGTTCTTGGTTGGATGGAAGCGCTTGCGGCTCTGAACGCTTTGGCGTCAGGCTGGGGGCAGGCTCCGATATACCCTATGCGCCGAAGCGGCCGAGGGTGAAAAAGCGCCGGGGAAGGGAAGAAAAAATTGCAAACCGAGGAAATGCGCGGTATAATACACTGGTAGGCTTATGGCCTCCATCAAACCGGAGAAAGGACTGCGCCCCATGAATGTCAAGCGCATCATCCGCCGCGTGACGGATAACGACTACCTCTTCACCATTTTCACCAAGATTCTGGCCGTGCTCATCGGTCTGGTGGCCTCGTTTTATTCCAACCGTTTTCTCGGCCCGCAGCTCAAGGGCGAGCTGGGGCGCATCTCTTCGCTGCTTTCCATCGTGGCGGTGACGGCGAATTTCGGCCTCTATCAGCCGTACCCGTATTATAAGCGGCAGGGTGAGCCGGATGTGCTCAACAAATTCCTGCGCATCTTTTTGCTGCAATTCATCGCCTATACGGTGATCGGCGTGGTCGGCGCGGTCTGCTTTCATTCCTTTGAGCTGACGGCGGTTTGCCTGCTCGCGCCGATTCAGGTGCTGGCCAATCAGCTCAGCTTTATGATGATGGTGGAGGACGTCAAGTTCAAAAACGCCATCTTCTTCACCGCGCGCATCACCAACACCGTCATCACCATTCTGGCGTTCTATACGATGGATCGGACGATCCTCGTCGCGCTGGCGCTGATCGTCGTGGGCGACGTGATCACCGTCGTGATGGCGCTGCTGCGGATGAAGCGGATGCCCAACCCGATGAAGGCCGACCTGCGCTTTGCCGCGAAGATCGTGCCGTTCGGCTTTATTTCGATGGTCACCACGCTGATGCTGACGCTCAACTATCGCGTCGATACGCTGATGATGGGCTACCTGTATCACATCCCCGATACGGAAATCGGCTTTTATTCGCTCGGCGTGTCCCTGTCGGAATACGGCTGGCTGATACCGGATGCATTCCGCGAGGTGCTCTTTTCCCGCACGGCGAAGGACGACGCGATTGAAGAAGTGACCATGAGCATGAAGGTCAATTTCTATCTGACGCTGCTGATGATTCTGGGCATCCTGCTCCTTGGCCGCCCGGTCATTCGGATTCTGGCGGGCGCGGAATACCTGCCGGCGTACCCGGTGACGGTGATGCTCATCGCGGGCATCATCCCGATGAGCTATTTCAAAATCATCGGCACGCTGCTGCTGGCGCAAGGCAAAAAGGGCGTGTATCTGGGCATGCTCAGCGCGTCGGTGCTGGTCAATATCCTCTGCAATATGCTCACCATTCCGCTCTGGGGCAAGATGGGCGCGGCGGTCGCGTCCGTCGTCTCCTATGCGGTGGCGGGTTTTGTGTTCCTCGGCTATTACCTCAGGACGTACAGCATCCCGCTGAGCGCCGTATTCGTCTTCAGCCCGGCGGAAAAGGCCAAGCTGATGAGCAAGCTCGGCGCGGTGAAGCGCAAATTGGGGAAGAAAAAGACGGCGTAAAACAGAAAAGCGAAAAGCAGGAAGATAAACGGCAGGGGCGCGCATTGTGCGTCTGCGCAGGGGTTTGGGGCAAAGCCCCAAGAAAGGAAAAAGCATGGACGAGAAGCAAATGACGAAGGGCCGCGAAGCGTATCGGATGATGGACGAGGCCTGTAATCAGCTTGTGCAGAGCGGCAACTGGCAGCGCGTGGGCAGCAGCGATATCAAGCTCTTTCTGGATATGTATGTGCAGGCGCTTTTGCTGAAAATGGCGCAGACCACCGGCGAAATATCCGGGGATATGCTGACCTATATCGCCCGTGTGCCCGCGCGCGATATCCTCAAAATCGGTCAGGCCGCCCCGCAGCAGGCGCTCAACATCGGCTTCAAGAACCGCTCCTTTGCGGAGGGCACGCCGCTGCTTCTGCGCTGCTGCGTCGCCATGGACGATAAGGACGGCACGGCGACCGCCCAGCAGTTCGTTGACGGCGTGAGCCGCCTGCTCTACGCCGCCGCCGATGTGGACGGCGATATGAGCGGCAACGAGCTGAATTTCATCACCGCCTACGCGGGCGGCCTGCGCACGTTTCTGATGACCCGCGCCGCGGGGCGCCATTATGACGGCGCGCAGGAAGCCGTTCGGCGCGTCGATATCCCCGGCGGGAAGCAGGGCGGCGGCGCGGCAAAAGCCGCCGGGGAAAGCGAAAAGCCGGAAAAAAAGACGGCGGAGAAGGAAGAAACGCTGGACGAGCTGATGGCGCAGCTCGACGGCCTCATCGGCCTTGAAACCGTCAAGCGCGAGGTGCGCTCGCTCATCAACCTCATCAAGGTGCGCGCCATGCGCAAGGAGCACGACCTCAAGGTGATGAACATGAGCTTCCACATGGTCTTCACCGGCAACCCCGGCACGGGCAAGACGACCGTGGCGCGGCTGGTCGCCAAAATCTATAAGCAGCTCGGCTTTTTGAGCAAGGGGCAGTTGATTGAAACCGACCGCAGCGGGCTGGTCGCGGGCTATGTCGGCCAGACGGCGGGCAAGGTGACGGATGTGGTCAACAGCGCGCTGGGCGGTATTCTGTTTATCGACGAGGCCTACGCGCTGGCGCGCAAGGGCATGGAGAACGACTTCGGCCACGAGGCCATCGATACGCTGGTCAAGCTGATGGAGGATCACCGCGACGATCTGGTGGTGATTGTCGCGGGCTATACCGACGAAATGCACGACTTCCTGACCAGCAACCCCGGCCTGATTTCGCGCTTTAACAAATACATCGACTTCCCGGATTACACCGACGACGAGTTGATGGCGATTCTGGAAATGAACGCCGGCCGGCAGGGCTATCGCGTGGCGGAGGCGGCCAAGGCTGTTGTCCGCGGCATGCTGACCCAAATGACGCTCAGCGAACGGATGGATTTCGGCAATGCGCGCGGAATGAGAAACACGCTGGAAAAGCTGGTGCAGGCGCAGGCCAACCGGCTGGCCGCCTGCGAGAGCGAGGTCACGCGCGATATGCTGGAGGAAATCACCGAAGCGGACGCGCAGGCCGCGCTCGTCGGGGAGGAAGAACAGAAGCAGGCGGACAGCGAAAACGTCGCCCAGCTTGCGGAACGAGGGGAACAGGAATAAGCCATGGCAGCGATTTTATCCGCAGAACACCTTTCCAAATCCTATACGCTTAAAAAGCTGCTGACCGATGTGACGATCTATATCGGCGAGCACGACCGAATCGGCGTGGTCGGCGTCAACGGCACGGGCAAATCGACGCTGCTCAAGCTGCTGGCGGGGCTGGATGAGCCGGACGGCGGCGTGGTCATGCGCAAAAACGGCCTGCGCGTCTCCTATCTGCCGCAGATGCCGGATTACAGCCAGCCGCGCACGGCGGTGCAGCAGGTGCTTTTCGATGCGCCCAAGGACGTCGGCGCGCCGGATGAATACGAGGCGAAGGCGCTGCTCAGCCAGTTCGGCATCGACGATTTCGACGCGGACGTGCGCACGCTCTCCGGCGGGCAGAAAAAGCGCGTCGCGCTGGCGGCGGCGCTGATTCGCCCGGTCGATCTGCTGATGCTGGATGAGCCGACCAACCACATCGACGCGGAGACCATCGCCCTGCTGGAGGGGCGGCTGGCAAAGTATCGCGGCGCGCTGATGATGGTCACGCACGACCGCTACTTCCTCGACCGCGTGTGCAACCGCATTGCGGAAATCAGCGACGGCGAATTGTATCTGCACGACGGAAACTTTTCGTATTATCTCGAACAGAAGGCCGCGCGGCTGGAGATGGAGAATGCGGCGGCGAGAAAGCGAAGCTCCATCCTGCGCCGCGAGCTGGAGTGGATTCGGCGGGGCGCACAGGCCAGAAGCACCAAGCAGAAGGCGCGCATCCAGCGGTTTGAGGAGATGAGCGCCATCAGAGGCCCGCAGGAGGAGCAGCGGCTTTCCCTCGGCTCGACCAGCGCCCGGCTCGGGCGGCGGATCATCGAGTGCGAGGCGGTCTGCAAGGCGCTCGGCGGGCGGACGCTGATTTTCGATTTTACCTATACGATTCTGCGGGATGAGCGCATGGCGGTCGTCGGGCCGAACGGATGCGGCAAAACGACGCTGCTGCGCATGCTCGCCGGTCAGCTCGCGCCGGATTCGGGCACGATTGCCGTCGGCGAAACGGTGAAAATCGGCTTTTTTACGCAGGAATTTCCGAAGGTTGCGCCGAATGTGCGCCTGACCGACTTCATGCGCGACATCGCCGAATATGTGGAAACGCCGGACGGGCGCTTTTCCGCGTCGCAGATGCTCGAACAATTCCTCTTCCCGCCGGATGTGCAGTATACCCCGGTGGAGCGGCTCTCCGGCGGAGAAAAGCGGCGGCTGTATCTGGCCAGTCTGCTGATGGCCTCGCCGAACGTGCTGCTGCTGGATGAGCCGACCAACGATCTGGATATCGCCACGCTGGAAATCCTCGAGGATTATCTCTCTTCGTTCAAGGGCGCGGTCGTGGTGGTGTCGCATGACCGATACTTCCTTGACCGCGTGGCGGGGCGGCTGTTCGCTTTTGAGGCGGGCGGCAGGCTGACGCAGTATGTCTGCCCGTTCAGCGATTATCTGGATGCGCGGCTTGCGCGGGAGGCCGGGGAGCGGGCGGAGAAGCAGCCGGCGCAGGCCGCTGCGCCCAAGCGCACCCGGGAGCGCGAACTGCGCATGAGCTACAAGGAGCAGCGCGATTACGAGACGATCGACGCGCGGATGGAGCAGCTTCAGGGCGAACTGGAGGCGCTGGATCGGCAGATCGAGCGAAACGCCAGCGACTTTGTGAAGCTGACCGAGCTGACGCAAAAGCGCGAGGCGACCCGGCAGGCGCTGGACGAGGCCGAGGAGCGCTGGCTGTACCTGACCGATTTGGCCGAGCGCATCGAGGCGCAGAAAAAAAGCTGACGGCGCGGACATGTTTTTCCCCGGCGGCGCATAAGCTGTATGCGTCACCATGAAAGAAAAGGGGGAAAACAAACCATGAAACGCAGCAACAAAGCGATGCTCGCCGCAGGGATGCTGGCGGGCGTTTGCATGCTCACCGGCTGTGCGTCGGGCGGCTCTGCGCAGCCCACGCCCAGCCCGGACGTCGACCAGCAGCAGAGCGCCGAGCCGAGCCCGGAGGCGAGCGAAGAACCCGCGGAGGAAGCGCCGCTTTCCCTGACGGTTGACGGCAAGGCGGTCGAGCCTGCGGCCATGGAGGAAAACGGCAGGCTGATGCTGCCGCTCGTGGAGACGGGCGAGGCGCTGGGCTGGACAGCGAAAAGCGAGGCGCTGAGCGAGGAGACGCAGACCCGCCGCAGCGTCGCCTTGACCAAGGACGACAGCCGAATCACCGTCACGTGGCTGGTCAGCGACAACACGGCCAGCGCGATCACGTGGCAAAAGGACGGGCTGCTCATTCCGGTGGATACGCGCCTGACCACGCTGGGGGACGTCGTCTATGTGCCCGCCGCGTTTTTTGAGGAGGCGGTTGGCGCGAGGGTTGCGCGGAAGGACGGCGCGGTGGAAGTTTTGCCGCCGGAAAGCGCGGCCACGCCGGAAACGCAGCCGCAGACCGCCACAGAATGAAGCGGGATGAAAATAGAGGCGAGCAAAAGGACGCATGTTTCGGCACAAAAAGCGTTGACAGCGGCGGTGGAGACTGCTATAATAATCCCAGAGATCAGCGAAGGAGATTCGCAGATCAGATGTCCTGGGGTGTGCGCCAGTCGTCTGTATTTTCTCCTACATTTTCATAACAGGAGCTTCGAGTCGGTTCGTGGATGTCACGCCCCCGTCTTAGGACGCCAGGGGACGGCAGAAATGCGCCGCAGGGCACCGACCTACCGCGAGCGGTGGGTGAAAAACGACGACAGCGGCACTTTGGGATTTTTATTTTTTCAAAATCAAAACGCAGTTCAAGCGGGAACTGCGTTTTCGTTTTATATAATCATTGATAAAAAAAGGGGGCTGTCAGGCTTAAACCGAACATTTCAAGAAACAGATATTGAAGCATTTTTGGATATGGGGCTTTGCCCCATCGCCCCACCAAAGGGCTTTCCGGT
>UQNM01000095.1 GCA_900542395.1 uncultured Eubacteriales bacterium | reverse complement strand
TTTGCGCGCTATCAGCCGAAAAAGGCCAATATAAAACCGACCGAAGAATGACAATCGGTCGGTTTTGCTATTTTATCGCGCCGCCAATTCCTCCGGCGTATAGCGCGGCCGGATTTTCTTTTTCCAAAGCACCGCGAAGATCACCACCAGCACGAGGAAGGTCAGCGTCCACGAAACGGGGTAGGAAATCATCAGGCAATCCATCGTGCGGTTGGCCGCGAATATCGTCATCACCCAGAAAATGCGGAACACGCACGCGCCCATCAGCGAGACGATCATCGGCAGCAGCGAATAGCCGACGCCGCGCAGAACGCCGGTCATCACATCCATGATGCCGCAGAGGAAATACGGGCCGCAGACGATGTATATGCGGTTCAGGCCGACCTGAACCACCGCCGGGTCCGGCGAATAGAGCCCCAGAAGCTGCGTGCCAAAGACACAGGAGAGCACGCCGAAGACCACGCCGAAGGAAAGCGCCCAGAACAGGCTGACATACATCGAGGTGAGCACGCGACGCGGCTTGCGCGCGCCGATGTTCTGCCCGGCAAAGCAGGTGACGGCCTGCTGGAATGTGTTCATCGCCTGATAGACGAAATTGCCGACGTTTGCGCCCGCGGCGTTGCCCGCGATGACGATAGAGCCGAAGCTGTTCACCGAGGACTGGATGACGACGTTGGAGAGGGAGAACATGCAGCTCTGAATCCCCGCCGGAAGGCCGATCTGGATAATCATGCGCATGATGTGCGGCTTGATGGCGAGGCGGTCGAGGTGAAGCTGCGTCGGGCCGTCCATCAGCATCAGCGAGCGCGTGACCAGCGCGGCCGAGACCGCCTGCGAAATGATCGTCGCCAGCGCGACGCCTGCCACGCTCATCTTGAACCCGATGACGAACACCAGATTCAGCCCGGCGTTGATGACGCCCGCAATCGTCAGGAAATACAGCGGGCGCTTGGTGTCGCCGACCGCGCGGAGCACCGCCGCGCAGAAGTTATAGAGCATCTGCACCGGCATGCCGATAAAGATGATGCGGATATACAGCTCGGCGAGGTCGATCACGTCCTCCGGCGAACCCATGATTTCAAGCAGCGGGCGCGCGGCCGCAAAGCCGACGACCGCCAGCGCCGCGCCGCCCACGAGGGAGAGCAGCACCGCGGTGTGAACCGTTTCACAGACGCGCTCTGCGTCCTTTGCGCCAGTGAAGCGCGCGACCAGCACGTTGACGCCGATGGAAAGGCCGACGAACAGGCTGATAATCATGTTGTTCAGCGCGCCGACCGAGCCGACAGCCGCCAGCGCCTCGTTGCCCGCGAAGCGGCCGACCACGATGGTATCCGCCGCGTTGAAGAGGAGCTGCAAAATGCCGGACAGCATGATTGGCAGCGAAAAAAACAGCACCTTGGTCAGAAGGGAGCCTTCCGTCATATCCATGGTGCGGTGTGCGTGTGATTTGAACATAAGCGTCTCCTGTACATCAAAACCCAAAAAGAAAAAACATACACAGCCTATTATAGCACAGATTCGGCAAAAGTTAAGAGAAGTTTGGATAATTGTAAAAAATACGAAAAAACTGAAAAACGCCCCGCGCAGGGCGGGACACGCAGACAGCAGACAAAAAGCGATTCTCCCCCGCAGGGGGGAAAGAATCGCCCAGACTGTAGACATAAAGCTATTCTCCCCCCGAAGGGGGGAGAATAGCCCTTTCCGCAAATGAATGAAAGAATAGCTGAATTTCTTGATTTTGCTATTCAAGTCAAGGTTGCTTATGTCAGCAAACTGAAAGAATACGAAAGGCGGAGAAGATCAGCCGATGAAGCCGGGGATGAAGAGCGGCAGATACACAATCGCGAGGAAGACGACGATCAGACCGATGAGGTAGGGGACGACGGCCTTGGATATCTTCTCCAGCGACAGCCCCGTAATGCCCGAGGCCACGAACAGGTTGATGGCGACCGGCGGGGTAATCATGCCGATGGCGATGCCGACCACAAAGAGGATGCCGAAGTGCAGGGTGGAAATGCCCAGCGCGCGCACCAGCGGCAGGAAAACCGGGGTCAGAATGATGATCGCGGAGGACGTTTCCATAAACACGCCCGCGACCAGAATAATCAGGGAGATCAGGAAGAGGATGACGTATTTGTTGGTGGAAACGCTCAGCACGGCGGAGGAGATGGCTTCCGGAATCTTCCAGTTGGCCAGCGCCCAGCCGAACGGGCCGCTGCACGCGATGATAATCATAATGACGGCGCTGGTCTTCGCGGAGCCGAGCATCGTCGTATAGAGCTTTTTGAGGCTCATGTCGCGATAGACGAACGTGGACACCAGCAGCGCGTAGACCACGGCCACGGCCGCCGCCTCAGAGGGGGTGAAGTAGCCGGAGAAGATGCCGCCCAGAATGATCGCGGGCATCAGGATGCCGGGGATGGCCTTCAAAAAGGTTTTGCCCACGTTCCTGATGGAGAACGGCGCGCCCTTGGGATAGTTGTTTTGATACGCCTGATAGAGGGCGATGGCGATGAGCATCACGCCCATGATGACGCCCGGCAGGAAACCGGCGCTGAACAGGCGGCTGACGCTTTCCTCCGCGATGACGGCGTAGAGCACCATCGGCACGGACGGCGGAATGACGACGCCGATCGTACCGGCGGCGGCGACGAGCGCGGCGGCGGAATCCTCGCGGTAGCCGCGCTTTTTCAGCTCGGGCACGAGCGTCGCGCCGACGGCGGCGGTGGTCGCCGCGCCCGAACCGGAGATGGCGGCGAAGAACATGCCCGCCAGCACGGAGACGACGGACAGGCCGCCCTTAATCATGCCCAGCAGGGACTCGCAGAACTCGACGAGCACCTTGGAGATTCTGCCGCCCGCGAGCAGGTCGCCCGCGAAGATGAAGAACGGCACGGCGATCAGGCTGAAGGAATCGCAGCTGGCGAACATGCGCTGCACCACGATCATCATTTTGGCGTCGCCGAAGCCCGCGAACATCGTCGTCGCGGCGGCGGAGCAGATGGCAAACGCAACCGGTACGCCCAGCAGCAGAAGGGCGATAAACACGCCGAAGAGAATGACTGCCATTAGCCCTTGACCTCCTTCATGGTTTCAACCTCGCCCAGCGCCATGACCAGCGCGTGGAGCATCAGCACGCCCATGCTGATGGGGATGCACAGGTAGATGTATTTCATCTTGATGGGCAGCGCGGTGGCCGTCTTGACCAGCTTGCCGCAGTATTTGCAGCTATAAAACAGCAGCACGGCGAAGAGCGCGCAGCAGATCGCATGCACCGCGATGCGCATGACGGAGCCGAGCTTTTTGGGCACCATATCCTGAATGAAGGTGATGGCGATGTTGCCGCCGTGGCGATAGACGCAGGTTGCGCCCAGGAAGGTGGACCAGATGAGCAGGTAGCGCGTCACCTCGTCCGACCAGCTCAGGGAGGTGAAGAACGTGCGGCAGACGATCTGCGCGGTGGTGATGACGACCATCAGGCCGAGCATCGCCACGATGAGCACGCTGCACACCCGATCGAGCGCATCGCTGACGGGCGAAAGAATTTTCTTGAGTATCATGGGGATGCCTCCGTTTTTTCCCGCAATTTCAAAGGGTAAAAAAACGTTTCCTCCCCTCGCGGGAGAGGAAACGCGGGCGCGGCTGAATTACTCGGACAGCAGCGCCTGAATCCGGGCGATGTAGTCCGCGTACTGCGGATAAGCGTCGTAGACGCTCTGCACCGCGGCGCGGAGGGAATCGACGTCCGGGTTCTCGACGACTTCAACGCCGTGGCTCTTGATGGCGGCGAGCTGATCGGCTTCCTGCTCGGCGACCCAGGCGCGCTCATACTCGGCGGCCTCCTGCGCGCTCTGCAGGAAGATCGCCTGCGTGGCCTCGTCCAGGCCGTTGAACACATCCAGGCTCATGGTGATGATGGCGGTGGAGTAGCTGTGGCGGTCGAGGGTCACGTACTTCTGGCCGTAATCCCACAGGCTGTAGGAATAGATGACGTTGATCGGGTTCTCCTCGCCCTCGATGGTGCCCTGCTGCATGGCGGTCAGCGCCTCGGCCCAAGCCATCGGAACGGCGTTGACCTTGAGCGCCTTGAAGGTCGCGGTGTAAACCTCGTTTTCCATCACGCGCAGCTTGAGGCCGGCGAGATCGTCGGCGCACGTCACCGGGCGAACGGAGTTGGTCACGTTGCGGAAGCCGCGCTCGGCGTAGGCCAGACCCTTCAGCCCCGCGTCCTCCAGCGTATCCAGCAGCTCGCGGCCGATTTCGCCGTCAAGCACCTTATAGGCTTCCTCGTTGTTGGCGAACAGGTACGGCATATCCAGAACGCCCATCATCTCCGAAAAGTTGACGAACGGGCCGCTGGTGATGATGCCCATATCCAGCATGCCGGTGCTCATGGAATCGAGCATATCGCTCTCGCCGCCCAGCGTGCCGTTCGGATAAATCTCAATCTTATATTCGCCGTTCGTGCGCTCGTCCACAAGCTCGGCGAATTTTACGGCCGCCACGTGGAAGCTGTCCTGCTCGTTGACCGTGGTGCCCAACTGCAAAGTCGTTTCGGCCAGCGCGCCTGCGCCGGTCATCGCCAGCGCCAAAGCGGCGGCGGCAAGGGTCGTCAATTTCTTCATGGTCTTTTCCTCCGAAAAAAGTGTTGCTCTCGGTCGCCGCGACGGGCGATAGAACACATTGTACTCGTTTTGAAAAGAATGTCAACACTTTTCATGCGTCAGATGAAAAACATTCATGTTTCAAAAAGAACAAAACGAAAACGCACACCCCCGACTTCATAAAAAAAGGCAGAGAGCCGCGTATCCTGCCGATAACGCGACCCTCCGCTTATCAAAGAGAGGAGGCGGTGCTTGGCGCATCACGCCCGACGGGTCTTCCTTCCGGGCGGATGCGCGGCCATGACGACGGCGAATCTCGCGGCGGCGGACAGACGGTTCGGGTCTGAGCGATTTGCTCAGCTCCTCGCCCTCTATGATGTCCGGCGCGCGGCGATTTATGCGCGCGGAAGAGAAAAAATGCGGTGAAACGGTCAGACGGCCGGTTCAGCGCAGGACAGCGCGCGGGAAAGCGCCTCGTCCGAAAGCGTCGCGCCCGCGGTTTGAACCACCTGCGCGCTGACGCGGTTGCCCAGCGCGACCGCATCCGGAAGCGAAAGGCCGCGCGAGAGCCCCAGCAAAACGGCGCCCGCGTGCGCGTCCCCCGCGCCGATGGTATCCGCCACGCGCTCGACCGGCTGACCCGGCACGGTGAGCAGCGCGCCGTCCCCGGCCAAAATACGCGCGCCGTGCCTGCCCAGCGTGGCGATAACCGGCGCCTGCGTCCTTTGGTGCAGGGCGCGCATCGCGTCATCCAGATCGGAGCGCCCGGAAAGCGCGCGCGCCTCCGAGGCATTCAGATGGAGCATCGGGTGCAGGGCGAAGAGCGCCGCCGTCCTTTCCGGCGCGATTTGCGCGCCGCGCGGCCCCGGCGCGTACAGAATTCGATCAATCGGGGCGGTTTTGAGATAATCCACCAGCAGACCGCCGGTCTTTTCCTCGATTTCAAGCCCGCAGACATAGCCGTAGGCGTAGCGCTCGGCGGCGTAACGCGCCATCCACGCGGGATCAAAGCTGTATTCCGCGCCGTGGATGGAAAGGAATGTCCGCTCGCCCCCAGCCTCGACGAGGCAGTAGCAGCAGCCGTTCGCCGCGTCCGGCAGATAGACGGGCTGCGCAAAGGGGAGCGTTTGGAGCCGATCCTTGACGAAAGCGCCGAACACGCCCTGAAGGCCGACCGGGGTGACGAACGTGACCGCCGCGCCGCCGCGCCCCAGAATGTTGGCGGCGTTGTAGGCGCAGCCGCCGATGGCGAACTGCTGGCCGTCGGGATGCAGGTTTTCCTCGGTATGGGGAAGGTGATCGACGCGGATGATGACGTCCACGCAGGTCGAGCCGATGACGAGCACTTGATTTTCCATAATGTCCTCCGCTGGCAACAAGAATAATATCAGTATACGCCCCTTGAAGCCGCGCGTCAATTATGATATATTTGGGGCATAGAGAGCGAGGCGGGGCGCCGGATGCGGCGCTTTGAACAGGGGGCTGAAGCAGATGAAGGGTGACTTTGCGAAAATCCAAGGGGAAATCGACGCGATGCAGCCGGAGCTGGTGCGCATCCGCCGCGATCTGCACCGCTGCCCGGAGACGGGCTGGCTGGAAATGCGGACGACGGCGATTCTGGCGAAGGCGCTTCGGGCGATGGGCTATGAAACACACACGGGGCGCGCGGTCTGCAAGGAGGGCGCGCGGCTGGGCCTGCCGGACGAGGCGATTTTGGCGGCGCACGCGGAACGGGCGCTCGCGCAGGGCGCGCCGGAGGACGAGCTGACGCAGGACGTCCGCGCGGGTTACACGGGCGTGGTCGCCGTTCTGCGCTGCGGCGAAGGGGCGACGCTCGCGATGCGGTTTGACATCGACGCGCTGCCGATGGCGGAATGTCCGCAGGAGACACACAGGCCGACGCGGGAGGGCTTTGCAAGCGTGAACCCCGGCATGATGCACGCCTGCGGCCACGACGGCCACGCGGCCATCGGTCTGGGCGTCGCGCACATTCTGGCGGCGCACAGGGACGCGCTGCGCGGCACGGTGAAGCTGATCTTCCAGCCGGCTGAGGAGGGCGTGCGCGGCGCGTATGCCATCGTGGAAAACGGCTGGCTCGACGACGTGGACGTGCTGCTGGCCTCGCACATCGCGCCGACGGGGCAGACGGACGACGGCGACGTGACGGTGGGCACATGGGGCAGTTTGGCGACGACGAAATACGACGCGGTCTTCACCGGGCGCGCGGCGCACGCGGGCGGCTTCCCGGAGCAGGGGAAAAACGCGCTGCTGGCGGCGGCCTCCGCCGCGCTGGCGCTGCATGCCATCCCGCGCCACAGCGGCGGGCAGAGCTTTGTCAACGTGGGCACACTGCGCGCGGGATCGGGGCGAAACGTCGTGCCGGATCACGCGCTGATGCAGGTGGAGGTGCGCGGCGAAACGACGGAGATCAACCGGTTTATGATGGCGCGGACGGAGGAAATCTGCCGGGGCGCAGCGGCGATGCAGGGCTGCGCGTGCGTCCTGACCGTGATGGGCACGGCGGAGGGACAGCATAGCGATTTGGCGCTGATCGAGCGCATCGGCGCGGTCATCCGCCGCGATCTGCCGGGGCTGACGCTTTCCGCCGAGCAGAACGCCAAAAACTGGGGGAGCGACGACGTTTCCGTGATGATGAACCGGGTGCAGGCGCACGGCGGGCAGGCGGCGTATATGCGCGTCATGGCCGATATGGCGGGGGCGCAGCACACGGTCACGTTTGACTTTGACGAGGCCGTGCTGGGCAAAAGCGTTGCGGTGT
>UQNM01000094.1 GCA_900542395.1 uncultured Eubacteriales bacterium | reverse complement strand
ACTTGGTTAGGATTTTTTCTGCCGCCCGCTGTGCGGGATTCAGGCAGGAAAACTTGGCTACTGTGAAGAAGATGAATTATGCTTGGTGAAAGGATTTACGGGAGGATAACATATGATTCTGGAATCGATTGTAAACAAATCACCAATAGTCAAAGGTTGGTCGGGAGATCAGAAATATTGTGCCGTTACCGCTGATGGCACAAAGTATCTTCTTCGGGTTTCGTCTATTGATCGACTGGAACGCAAGCGCCGGGAATACGAGAAAATGAGTGAAGTTTCACAGCTTGATATCCCTATGTGTCTGCCTGTGGAATTTGGGATCTGTGACGAAGGCGCTTACTCTATTCAAAGCTGGATTGATGGCGTAGATGCAGAAGACGCGATGATGGCAATGTGCCCCGAGCAGCAGTATAGCTATGGTTTGGATGCAGGACGCATACTGGCTTCAATCCATACCATTCCGGCTCCGGCGAATGCCCCCGATTGGGAAATTCGTTTTAACGCTAAGATTGATAGAAAAATCGCCATGTATGAAAACTGCGAGCTGAAGTATGATGGCGGTGGGGATTTATTTCTTGCCTACCTTACCCAGAATCGGCGTCTACTGAAGGACAGACCTCAGAGCTATCAACACGGCGACTACCACATCGGCAATATGATGATCGACAGCCACGGTGTGCTGACAATCGTTGATTTTGATCGGGACGACTTTGGCGATCCATGGGAGGAATTTAATCGTATTGTCTGGTGCGCACAAACAGCGCCGGCTTTTGCTGCTGGTATGGTGGATGGCTACTTTGGCGGCAATATCCCGATGGAATTCTGGAAGCTGCTTGCCTTGTATATCTGCTCAAATACCCTCGGTTCGCTTCCGTGGGCAATTCCCTTTGGAGAGGGACAAATTCAGGTCATGCGGAAGCAGGCTGCGCAGGTGCTGGAATGGTATGACGGAATGAAGAATGTGGTACCGACTTGGTACCACAGCAGATAAGCATACAAGGCGCGAAGAACGATGCGCTTCGCGCTATGTGGTAACGGTGGAGAATCAAAAGCCGTGGAATGAGACGATTATTCGAGAAATTCAGAAGAAAACGGCAAATAGAGAGGGAGAGACATTCTGCTCGTATGTCATTGATGGACAAACGGTTGAAATTCAGCTTCTGACAAACGAAAACGGCAGTACGACGAAGTATGAAGCTGTGAAAGACGTGACAATTCAAGCGGGGCAATACGCGGCGGACGGTCGGCAGATGGCTGTCGAATGGAAATACCCTTGGGAAGTGGATATGCGGTGGCGCTACATTCCGGGGAAGAACTGGACCATTGGGCAGACCATGGAGAAATGGCAGAATATCTTGAACTCTGTATATCCGGGGCAATCCATTCGTATTGCGCCTAAACGGATTCAGATTTGCAGATATGAAAATGGCGATTCAGCGGGATTTTATCAGATTACAGCGGAACAGCTCATAGAAGGAATCCCCATGATCGGGTCCATCGCGTCGTCTCAGGCGGAAAACCATTTTACCGTGCTTTTACGAAAACAGACAAAGACAATGCGGAAGAACGGCGTTCGAAACCATACAGGAAAGGTTCGTTCTGGAATACGAAGGTTTTCATGGAGATGGCTGCGTCGGATGAGTCGGATTATTTTGCGCACATCGGTGTGAATCGGGTTCGCACGGTGGAGATTGACGATATTCCACTTGCGCCGCTTGAAGAAATACTGAAGCGCATTGAGAGGAAAATTGAAGCGGGAAACATTCGGGCGGTTTATGCGCTTCACTTGGGTTATCTTCGTTATTCGAATCCGGATATGACGGAGTATGCGTGTGCTGTGCCGACGTGGGTGCTGGATTGCCGGTATTTGACGACGGAAAACCAGCAGACAGCGGATATTTTTGAAACGGAAAATCAGGAAAATGAGGAACGGTCGATCTGGAAAACATACGGCTTCTCGCAGATCCCCATTGATGCGCAGACAGGCGAACTGAAGATCGTTACAACGGGAGACGAAGAAACTTTTTCTGTGCCGAAAGTGATGACATGGGCGGAACTTGTGAAAAAAACGGACGGCGTTTTTGAACGACGCTGAAATCAAAAAAGGTCTTTTTCGCATGAGCGTTGCATGACGAAAAAGACCTTTTATGCGCGGGGAATTGACAACAAGGCGTTTCTTTCCTATAATGAAACCATCTTTATCGGCTCAATCCGAGTACGATGGATTGAACGGTCATGGTATCGGGCGAAACGGTGTAGATGCAGTAGACGTGTTCATACCGGCTGTATTGCTCCAGCGTTCCGGCCGGATAGGCGGAGGTCGGCGCCATCAGGGTCACGATGATCGAGCCGGAATCGACGGTGAGCAGCCCGCGCGGCGGCAGGGCGGTCATCACGCCGTTTTGATTCTCGAAGTATTGCGCACAATAGAGGATCATTTCCTCGTTGGATTGTTCGCCGGTCAGGTCGCCCGTGGTTTCGGAATTGGTGTAGGTGCTCGGGTAGCGGGAGAGCAGCGTATCGAGTGAATCGCCGATGCTGACGCCGCGCGGGCCGTCGCTGACGGATATGCGGCCGTTTGCGCGAAGGTCGTTCATTTGCGCGCTTGTGAGATCGCCTGCGGAAAAGGGCTGCGTGGAATCATACGGAAGCGCGGTTGTTACGGGCGCGGAAACGGGCGTTTCATCCGGGCGAATATCGAAAATCATCATGCAGACGAAAAGGCTCAGCAGCATGGCGCCAATGCCGCCGCCGATGCAAAGCGCGGTCAGCCTGCGCTCCCTGCGTTTCATAAGCTGTTCTTTTCTGCGTTTTTGAGCCATGGTTTACCTCCTTTGCCCAAACGGGCAAGCTGATTATAACACATTTAGCTCCCGCGCGCTACTGCCGGGAAGAAAGCGGGGTGTCCCTTCATGGTTTTTCTCTCTGAACAGTCGGCGCTTTACGTCGTCGTGCTGGTGTGTCTGGCGCTGGTGCTGATGATGGCGATTACGTTGATTTTGATGTTTCGAAGGTCAGCCACGGCCGAAAAACAGGTGAAGGAGATGGCTGCCGCCGTTCAGGAAAAGCTCGCGCAGGCGGATGAGGCCGGACGGGAGAACAGCGCTCAGGCACGGAAGGAATTGAGCGAAACCGTGCAAAGCGTCAACGATTCCGTGATGCGCATGATGGGGGAAATGACCCGCACGCAGCAGGGGCAGATGGACGCGCTGGGCGGTCAGCTCCGCGCGGCCGGCAGGCAGGAAGAGGAGCGCATGGAGCACATCCGCCAGACGATGGATCGGCGGCTGAGCGCCTATGAAGAGCGAATCGGCGGCGTGAATCAGGCGCTGGAAGAAAAGCTGGGCAGCAATGAGGAGCGCATGGAGCGCATGCGGCAGACGATTGAAGGCGGTCTGGAAAAAATCAGCGCGGAGAACCGGCAGCAGCTAGAACAGATGCGGCAGACCGTGGATGAAAAGCTGAATGCGACGGTGGATCAGCGGCTGGAAGCGTCTTTTTCGGTGGTGACAAAGCGTCTGGAGCAGGTGACGGCCAGCCTGAGCGCGGTGCAGAGCCTCGCCGGGAGCATCGACGAGCTGGGGCGCATGGTCTCCGGGGCAAAGCCGCTTGGGGTGATTGGGGAGGCGCAGCTTGGGGCGATTTTATCGCAGATGCTCGCGCCGTCGCAGTATGCCGAACATGCGCCGGTGCGCCCCAACGGGGAACCCGTCGCGGATTATGTCGTCGTCATGCCGGGACAGAGTGGTCAGAACACCGTGTATCTGCCGATTGACGCCAGCCTGCCGATGCGCGAATACCATGAGCTGTGCGTCGCGCAGGAGAACGGCACGCGGGCGGATATCGAAAGCGCGCGGGGGCTGCTCGAATCCGCCGTCCGCATGCACGCCAGAAGGATGTCCGAAAAGCTGATTGCGCCGCCTTATACGACGGATTGCGCCGTGCTTTTCCTGCAAAGCGAGGGGCTTTTTGCCGAGGTGCTGCGGATTCCGGGGCTGTCCGAACGGGTGCAGCAGGAAAGCCGCATGGTCATCGCGGGGCCGACCACGCTGGCCGCGCTGATTTCCAGCTTGCAGTTGGGCTTCAAATCGCTGGCGATTGAGCAGCGCACGCAGGAAGTGATGAACCTGTTGGGCGCGATCCGCACGGATTTTGCGGGTTTCGCCTCTTTGCTCGGGCGCACACAGAAGAAGCTCAGGCAGGCGACGGAGGAGCTGGATCATGCGCAGCAGCATACGCAGACCATCGCCAAGCGCCTTTCCGACGTCAACGGCTTACCGGAGAGCGAGGCGAAAAAGCTGCTCGGCCTGACCGATGACGACGAGGAGGACGAGTGGGATTGAAGCCGCACGTCGGACGCGCGAAAAACGGACGAAGAACAACGCGCGAAATGCCCAAAGATTGAAAATATGCGCAAAGACCCGATTGGATGACGCGATTCAATCGGGTCTTTGTGCGCTATCGTGTCAAGCGATTCCCTCGATTCGCGGAGAAAAACGACAACGAAGCGCGCCGTGAAGCCATACAATGAAGCCATAAACCGACGAAGGCGGGGGATGGACTTTGGCACAGGAAACCATAGCGATGCGCGGCGGAAACATTGGAAGCGGGTTTCTGGCCGGGATAGAACGAACGCTGCGCATGCGCGGCACGCTGGTTCAGCGGATGCTCTGCGCGGCGATGATGGCGATTTTGTCGTTTGCGCGGCTTCCGGGCGGCGGGTATTGCTGTCAGGGCGCGATGTTTGCTGTGCTGCTGCGGCAGGGGTTCTGTGTTCCGGCGGGCTTTGCGGGCGTTATGCTGGGCTTTGCCGCGCAGTATGCCGCCGGGGCGTTGGCGGGCTGCTGGCAGCTCCCCGTCTGCACGATGCTTTGGCTGAGCACGGGGCTTTGGGCGAAACCGGCCAATCGGATGACGATGGCGGCGGCGGTTTTTCTGATCCAGTTGACGGCCGCGGCGGTGACGGGCGTTGGCAATGGGTATGAAATCATCGTCGTTCTGTTGACGGCCGTGGCGGGCGCGGGGCTCAGCGTTTTGTATGACGGCGCGGCGCTGACGGTTTCCCGGCGGGACGAGCTGGACGGGGAGACGCGGCCGATTTGCGTGCTGGCGGTCTGCGCGTCGCTTGCGGCGGGGCTCGCGCCCCTTCCGGGCGGGCAGGCGCTCGCTCCCGCCATGGCGCTGTACCTGACGCTGGAGCATGCGTATGTCGGCGGCGCGACGCAGGCGATTTTCTGCGCGGGGGTCATGGGCGGTGTGGTTTCGCTGATGCAGGGCAGCCCGCAGACGGCGGGAATGTTGCTCGTCGGCGGGTTTCTGGCGGGCGAAATCAAGACGCACCGGAGATGGGTCTGCGCGCTGCTGATGCTCTGCGGCGCGGCGGCGGGAACGGCGCTGATGCGGGGCGATCTTGCGGCGATTCGGCGCGCCGCTTACGCGCTGCCGGGCATGCTTCCGTTTCTCGCCCTATCCAATATGCGCCGTGTGGGCGTGACCTCGCTGATCGAGTGCGCCGAGCCGGAGGAGATGACGCAGTCGGAGGCCGTTGCCATTCGCAGCGCGGCCATGATCCATTCGTGGGCGCGGCTGTATGAGGATACGGCGCGGATGATGGAGGGGCTTGGCGCGCCGCGAGAGGAAAACCCGATCATCGGCCAATGCGTGCGCCTTTTGCAAAAGACGAGCGCCGCGGCGCATCAGGTTTGCGAGCGGACGCTGGGCGAAATCCACCCGGATGACGCGGCGTATCGCCGGCTGCGCTATGCGTTGGTGCGCGCGGGACTGGATGAAGTGCGCGTTGCCTATGCGCTGCGGCTGTCCGGTCGAATGGAAGTGATGCTGCTCAAACCGGAAGCAACAGCGGGCGCGTCGCTGGTCAAATGGGTGAGCGACGCCTGCGGCGTGCCGATGCGCGCCTGTGCCAGAGAGGGACAGTTGAGCACGCAGGCGGTTTTCGAGCAGACGCCCGCGCTGAGCCTTGAAATCGGCGCGGCGATGCGAAGCCGCTCAGGCGAGGACGTGGCGGGGGACAGCTATGTTTCGCGCGTCCTGCCGGGCGGCAGGCATGTTCTGGCGCTGTCGGATGGAATGGGCAGCGGAATCAGTGCCCGGCAGGAGAGCCACGCGGCGCTTGAGCTGATGGTGGAGAGCCTTCGGGCGGGGTACACGCGGGCGCAGGCGCTGGATGTGGTGAACGCGCTGATGCTGATGTGCACGGGGCGGGAGATGTATGCGACGATGGATCTTTGCGTGTGCGATCTGCATAGCGGGGAGACGGCGTTTGAGAAGCTGGGAGCCTGCGCTTCCTATATCGTGCGCGACGGCGAGGTGCGAACCATCGGCGCGGATACGCTGCCGGTGGGTGTTCTGCCGGAGGTGGAATCCCGATCGCTTCGGATGACGATGCAGACGGGCGACGTGGTGGTGATGATGACCGACGGCGTGCGCGACGCATATCCCGGCGGCGAGGTCGCCCTGCGGGAAGATATCGGCAAGCTGGCGTGGCTGCATCCGCAATCGGTGGGCGAAAAACTGATTGCCCGCGCGGCCAGCTCGGGCGAGGCCTGCGACGACATGGCGATTCTCTGCGCGCGGATGAGCAGAACGGCGATGGAGTAGAACATTCGGGGTATATCGAACGGGCGGCTTTGCACGATGTCCCATCCGTCAAAAAAATCCCTCCAAATCATCATGGAGGGATCTTTGCGCGTGCTTTCTGAATTAAGCCATGCCGCTCTCGAAACGGTTGATGGCGCTCAAAATGCCCTTGACGGAAGCAAAGTTGATGTTATGCTCCGTGCCGACGCCGAAGATGCGGCGGCCGCCCGGTACGCGCAGCTCGATGTAGGCCACGGCCTGCGAATCGGAACCCATCGAAATGGCGTGCTCGGAATAGGAGATGAAGGAATAGCCCTCGATTCCAGCCTGCCCCAGCGCATTAAAGAAAGCGTCGATCGGGCCGTTTCCGCGGGACTCAAGCTGCACGAACTGGCCGCGCACGCTGAGCACGCCGGAGAAATGGGTGACGTTTGCCGCGCTGCCCGCAATCGCTTCCTCGTAGAACTTCGCGCGGGAGAGCGCATACGGTTCGCTGATGTTGAGGAACTCGCGGTGGAACAGCTCGTAGACCTCGTTTGCCGTCAGCTCGTGGCCGGTTCTGTCACATTCGGCCTGCACGACCGCGCCAAATTCCGGATGCATCGCTTTGGGCATGTGGTAGCCGTAATTGTGATCCATGATGAACGCCGCGCCGCCCTTGCCGGATTGGCTGTTGATGCGGATGATCGGTTCGTATTCGCGGCCGACGTCGGCGGGGTCGATCGGCAGATACGGAATTTCCCAATACGGGGTCTTGGACTCGCGCATGTATTCATGCCCCTTGTTGATGGC
>UQNM01000093.1 GCA_900542395.1 uncultured Eubacteriales bacterium | reverse complement strand
TGGCGCTGATGACGACGCTGGCGACGCTGACGGCATTGCGCGACGCGGACGGCCGCGCCCTGCGCCGGGCGTTCATCGCCCTGACGGCGCTGACGCTGCTGCTGACCGTGCCGTTTCTGCTGCCGGAGGGCTGGCAAAGCCGCATGGGGCGCGTCGGCGCCGCGCTGCTCAGCCGCCGAAGGGGCGCTTATGCCGACGATGTTTTCCGCGTCTTTTCCGTCTGCGCCGCGCTGCTCGGCGGCGGCGCGATGCTCTTTGTGCTCATCCGAAAGCCGCGCTTTGCCGTCACGCTGGCGCTCGTCTGCGCGGTCGCCGCGGCGCAATACGCGGGCTATATTTTAGTGGGCGACGAAAACCTGCTCTCCGGCGGCGACGTTGCGGGCGAGGGGCTCTACACCCTGCCCGAAATCGCGGAGCCGACGCTTGAAGCCGCCGCCGCGCCGGACATGGCCGAATGGCAGCGCATCGACTATGGCAAAAAGATCCGCAACTACGGGCTTCTGCGCGGGGCGAGCAGCCTCACCGCCTTCACCAGCCTGCGCTCCTCCATCGTCGGGCGCTTCATCTCGATGGCGGGCTTTGGGTTTGACGAATCCACCACCGTCTGCCCGCCGGATGGCGGCGCGGCGCTGCGCGCGCTGCTGAGCGTGAAGGCGTATTACCAGCTCGACGACACGCCCGTGCCGGACGGCTTCGTTTTCGACCACGACGAAAACGGGGTTGCCGTATACCGCAACCCCAACGCCCTGCCGATGGGCTTTTTGCAGACGACCTGCACCGGCACATACCACCAGCGGATGGACAGCCAGACCACGCCGACCGTGCTGCTCGCCGCCGTGACGCTTGACGACGACGAGCTGGCCGCCTATCAGCGGCGCATGCAGACGCTCGACGTGAGCGACATCCCCGATTGGCAGGAAAGCGTCGCCCGCCTGAAGCAGAACGCCTGCGACGGCTTTGACGCGACCGTGGACGGCTTCATTGCCCATATCGACGCGAAGGAGGCCGGAATTCTGGTCTTCACGATTCCGTTTGACAAGGGCTTCTCCGCCACCATCGACGGGCGGCAGGCCGACGTCATCCCCTGCGACGTGGCCTTCATGGGCGTTTGGGTCGAGCCGGGCGAACACGAAATCGTCTTCACCTATCGCACGCGCGCGCTGCCCCTCGGCGCGGCGCTCAGCGCGCTGGCCGCCGCTATGCTCGCGTTCTACGTGTTCATCTGCCGCCGTCGGGGAAGGTAAAGCGGAAGGTCGTGCCCGCCGAAACGCGGCTGGTCACGTCGATCCGGATATCGTGCCGCCGCGCAACCTCGCTGCAAATCGCGAGGCCGAGCCCCGTTCCCTGCGCGTTGCCGCCGCGCGTCCGGCGGAAACGCTCGAAGATGTGCGCCAGCTCCTCCTCGGGAATCCCGATTCCCTCGTCCGCGACGATCACGGTATTTCCCTCCATCGAAAGGCTGACGCGCTTCCCCGCAGGCGTAAACTTCACCGCGTTATCCAGCACGGCGAGCAGCATCTGCCGCAACCGGGCGTAATCGCCCGTCATTTGCAGCGCGCATTGGGGCTCGCTGCAAACAAAGACCACGCCCTTCCGCTCGCACAGCGCGCCCACGCTCATCGCCACGTCGCCCAGCAGCTCGCGCACATCCACCTCGCCCATGTTGAGCGAAAAGCCCGCGTTTTGCAGCCGCGAAAGCTCCAGCAGGTCAATAATCATCCGCTGCAAGCCCTTGCACTCGGCCAGCATCTGGCCGATATACGCCCGCACGTCATCCTCGCCGGAAACAACGCCGTCGCGCAGCGCTTCCAGCGAACCGCGGATGACCGTGACGGGCGTTTTGAGTTCGTGCGAAATCGTCGCGAAAAACGCACTCTGCTGCTCGCGGAGGCGCTCGTCCCGCCGGCGGGCGTCGTCAAGCCGCTCCGCCAGAATATCCATCGAGCACGCCAGCTCGCCGATTTCGTCCTTCCGCGCGTTCTGCATCCGCGCGTCGTATTCGCCGCTCGCCAGCCTGCCCGCAAAGCGTTGAACCGCCGTGATCGGCTGGGTGAACATGCGCGAAAAGAGCGCACCCAGCAGCGCGGTCAGCGCGAAGGCAACCGCGCCGCTGAACAGCAGGATATCCGAGCTGGAAACCTGCGCGAAGCCCAGCTCGCGCAGCGTGCTTTCCAGCAGCACCACGCCGAGCACGTGGCTCTTGGCGTTCATAATCGGCATGCTCGTGGTCAGATGCGTTTCTCCGTCGATTTTCGCGGAGAGAAACGGTGTTTTGCCCATGAACCCCAGCGCGATCGTCTGCTCGATGTAATTGGGGAGCACCCTGCCGCTCATCGTCTGCACCACGCCGTCGAAATAGCCCGTCACGCGGTGCTGCTCGTCGATGAGATAGACGTTGCAATTCGTGATATGCTCGATCAGCGCCATATACGGCGCGAGCGTATCCTCGCCGACGATGAAGGGGTTTTCATCCAGCGCCTCGTAATCCGACGGCGCGATCATCTCCGAGAGATTCTGCGAAATGGCATATGCGTTGCGCTGCATGGTCTTGCTGTAATGGGCGATCATTTTTCGCTCCATCATCGCGTTGAAAAGCAGCTCCAGCACCACCGCAAACAGCATGAGCAGCAGCGCGAAAAGCCCTGTCAGGCGCGCGACGAGCGTTCGATGCATCGGCAGCTTCATGGCAGATTCCTTTCAAACTTATAGCCCGCGCCCCAGACGGTCGCGATGGTGAACGTGTCGTGCGGATATGCATCCAGCTTGGCGCGCAGGCGCTTGATGTGCGAATCCACCGCGCGGTAATTGCCCGCGAACTCATACCCCCAAACGATTGTCAGCAGGTTATCCCGCGTGAACACGCGCCCCGGTGACGCGGCCAGCGTATACAGCAGCTCGACCTCCCGCCGCGTCAGGTTTAGCTTATGCCCGGACAGCGTGACGGACAGCGACGGCAGGTGAATCGACAGTTCGCCGATCACCAGCATTTCCTTTTCCGCCGCCGCCGGGATGCGCCGCAGCACCGCGCGAATCCGCGCCATCACCTCGCCGGGGGAAAACGGCTTGACGATGTAATCATCCGCGCCGATATCCAGCCCGAGAATCCGATCCGCGTCCTCGTCCTTGGCGGTAATCATCAAAATCGGCACGCTCGACACCCGGCGGATGCGGCGGCAGACCTCCAGCCCGTCCAGCCCCGGCAGCATGATATCCAGCAGAATCAGCGACGGCTCGGCTGCGTCGAACAGGGCGAGCGCCTCCTCGCCGGTCTTCGCCGCGAGCATCGGCCATCCCTCTTTTTTGATGTATTGCGACAAAATATCGACGATCTGCGCGTTGTCGTCCACCACCAGAATCGGGTTCACGTGCATCCCTCCAGCCTTTTCTTCTGCACACATTGTAAAATTTAGCGGCAGGAATGTCAAACCTTTTGCGCGAATTTAAAATTTTGGAAGCTTTTTTTATTTTGACATACTTTTGCCACAGATCGCCCTTAAACTGGTTATTATCATCGGGAGGAACGAACATGAAACGCATAGCGACACTGATGATTCTGCTCATCGCCATGGCTCTGCCCGCCGCCGCGCAGGAATACGCGGACGGCATTTATCGCGGGTTTTATTACGACGGCGGCATCGAGCAGATTGCCATTCAATTCGAACTCAAGGATGGAAAATTCGATTCGCTGGTGTATCGCGGTGTGAAATACAAGGACGGCGATTACATGAGCGAGGACGCGAGCGACGCGCAGAAGGCCATCCTTCACCAATACCGCCAGCTCGCCGATTATCTCATCGGCAAGGGCATTTCCGCCATCGACGATCTCTATTCGCCGTATGACATCGTGGAGGATCTCGACGCGGTGACGACGGCGACGATGAAGGCCGGCAAGCTGGTTTCCGCCCTCTGGGACGGGCTGAACCGCCACCCCTACAAGATCGTCGATACGACGAAGCTGCCCGAGGCCGAGCCCTATGCGGACGGCGTTTACCGCGGCAGCTACATGGAGGACGGCGGCGAGCAGGTCGCGCTGGAATTCACCCTGCAGGACAACACATTCACCGAGCTTCACTACACGACGCTGCAATATAAAAACGAGGATTATCTCGCACCGGACAGCGACGCGGCCGCCAAGGTCTGCGGCCAGTTCGACCAGCTGCTTGAGCATCTGGTCGGCAAGACCGTTTCAAGCGTGAGCGACCTGTATCTGCCGGGGCAGATTGCCGACGATACGGACGTTTCCACCGGCGCAACGCTGCGCGCCCCCAAGGTGATCTCCGCCATTTGGGATGCGCTCGGCCGCCGCGCCTACGTCATCATCAAGTAATTTATCGCGCCTCCATCCGCGGGGAGATGCGATAAACATACAGGTGTCCATCACCCGAAATCATTTATTTTGGAGGTACGATTATGAACAAGTTTGCGATGACCGCCGCGACTGCGGCGCTGATGCTTTCCCTCTCTGCCGGCGCGCTGGCCGCTTCCGGCCTCGGTTCCGTCACCACCATGTCCGGCGCGGGCGCTGAGGCCGACAAGGCCGGCAGCGTGACCCTCAACACGACCATGTGCGCGCTGGAGCTGGACGACGCGGGCAAGATCACCGCCGTGAGCTTCGATATCGCGCAGAACAAGGTCGGCTTTGATGCAACCGGCGCGCTGACCGGCGAACTGACCGGCGAGCACCCGACCAAGAAGGAGCTGGGCGACAGCTACGGCATGAAGGCCGCCTCCGGCATCGGCAAGGAGTGGTTTGAGCAGGCCGAGGCGCTGGAAGACTGGTGCGTCGGCAAGACGGTTGAGGAAGTCGTCACCATGCCGACCTACGACAAGGGCGACGGCCACCACACGCAGGTGCCGGACGACGTCGATCTCAAGACCGGCTGCACCATCGACATGGGCTCCTTCCTCAACGCGCTCCAGAAGGCCGCCGACAACGCGAAGTAAGCCTTTTCCCCCATCGTTATCCACGCGCTCCCCGTCGCTCCGTCGGCGGGGAGCGTTTTTGTGTCCTCATCTGCCCCGCCGCTTGAATCCCCCGTCAAACCATGCTATACTGATACCAACGCAAGCAGAAAGGCAGGCTGCAAACGATGATCCACTATAATCCGCTTCTGCAAAACATGGAAAACGGCAAAAAATTCATCACGATGGGCGAAATCATGCTTCGCCTGACGCCGCCGAACTATGAAAAAATCCGCATGGCCTCCGGGTTTGAGGCCAGCTATGGCGGCAGCGAGGCCAACATCGCCCTCGCGCTGGCCAACCTCGGCGTGGACAGCACGTTCTTCTCCGTCGTGCCAAGCAACAGCCTCGGCAAGAGCGCCGTGCGCTGGCTGCGCTCCAACGACGTGCACTGCACCCCGATGATCCTGACCTCGCCGGAGGAAACGCCGACCCACCGCCTGGGCACGTATTACCTGGAGACGGGCTACGGCATCCGCCCCAGCAAGGTCATTTACGACCGCAAGCACAGCGCCATGGCCGAATACGATTTTTCGGACGTCGATCTGAGCGCGCTGCTGGAGGGCTTTGACTGGCTGCACCTGAGCGGCATCACCCCGGCGCTCAGCCCGAATTGCAGCAAGCTGGTGCTGGATATGCTGCGCGTCGCCAAGGAAAAGGGGCTGACGGTCAGCTTTGACGGCAATTTCCGCAGCATGCTCTGGAGCTGGGAGGAGGCGCGCGATTTCTGCACGCAGTGCCTGCCCTATGTCGATATCCTGCTGGGCATCGAGCCGTATCACCTCTGGCGCGACGAGGACGACCACAGCCGGGGCGACGTGAAGGACGGCGTGCCGATGCAGCCCAGCTACGAGCAGCAGGACGAAATCTTCCAGCGCTTTGTCGAGCGCTATCCGAACCTCAAATGCATCGCGCGGCACGTTCGCTACGCCCATTCCGGCAGCGAGAACAGCCTGAAGGCGTTCATGTGGTACGATGGGCACACGTTTGAAAGCAAGCTGTTCACCTTCACCATCCTCGACCGCGTGGGCGGCGGCGACGCCTTTGCCAGCGGCCTGATTTACGCCATGCTGCACGATTACAAGCCGATGGATATGCTCAACTTCGCCGTGGCCTCCAGCGTCATCAAGCACACGATTCACGGCGACGCGAACATCACCGACGACGTGAGCAGCATCCGCAACCTGATGAACATGAATTACGACATCCGCCGCTGATCTGTCCGCGCGCGACGGCTTTGACAAGGGGGCTTGTGCATGAAAGAGGTTCGTTTCGGTCTCATCGGCCTTGGCGCGATGGGCATGGCGCACGCGAAAACGCTGCTGGGCGACGTGCCGAACGCGCGGCTCTGCGCCGCCGCAACCGCCAACAGGGTACACACCGCAGAGCTGCTGGCGTTGCCCGGCGCGGAGGATGTGCGCATCTTCGCCACGCCCGCGGAAATGTATCAAAGCGGGCTGATCGACGCGGTGCTGATCGCCACGCCGCACAGGCTGCACGTCCGGCAGGCCGTCGAGGCCTTCCGCGCGGGGATGCACGTTCTGCTGGAAAAGCCGACGGGCGTTTCCACGCAGGAGGTGCGCCTGCTGAACGCCGAGGCGGACAAGAGCGGCCGGGCGTTCGGCGCGATGTTCAACCAGCGCACCAACCCGGCCTATCGCAAAATGAAGCGGCTCGTCGAATCCGGCGAGCTGGGCGAAATTCGGCGGACGAACGTGGTCATCACGGATTGGCTGCGCGCGCAGAGCTATTATGATTCCTGCGCGTGGCGCGCGACGTGGGCGGAGGATGGCGGCGGCGTTCTGCTCAATCAGGCGCCGCACAACCTCGATCTGTGGCAGTGGATCTGCGGCATGCCGCTCCGCGTCCGCGCGTTCTGCGGCTTTGGCCGCTGGCACGACATCGAGGTTGAGGACGACGTGACGGCCTACGTCGAATACCCCAACGGCGCGACGGGCACGTTCATCACCTGCACGGGCGAAACGCCCGGCACCAACCGATTTGAAATCTCGCTGACCGGCGGCCAACTGGTCTACGAAAACAACCGGCTGACGCTGGCGCGGCCGGACACGCCGGTGGATCGCTTCATCCGCGAATACGCGGGCGGCTTCGGCAAGCCGAACGTGACGATGGAGGATATCACGCCGGACGAGCCGTACCCGATGCACGCGGGCGTGATTCGCGCGTTTGCCGATCACATTCTGACCGGCGCGCCGATGATCGCCGACGGCCGCGAAGGGCTTTGCAGCCTGATGCTGGCCAACGCGATGCTGCTTTCGAGCTGGACGGGCGAAACGATCGAGCTGCCCTTGGACGACGCGCGCTACGCCGACCGTCTGGCCGCGCTGGCCGCCCAAAGCCCGAAAAAGACCGCGAAGCCGATCAAGCTGGACGTCAGCAAATCGTTTTAGCGACCTTCCGCACGACCCAATCATTGAGCAAAAAGCAAATTCTGCACAAAACGCGGGCGCGCAATGCGCGCCCCTAC
>UQNM01000092.1 GCA_900542395.1 uncultured Eubacteriales bacterium | reverse complement strand
ATTTCCGGGGTGGAAAACAGCTGCTTCAACCTGCCCGACGGCACGGCAACGCGCATCCACGTTTCCGGCGGCATTGCATGGTACCCGGACGACGGCACGGAGATGATGGAACTGATTAAATGCGCCGACTATGCCATGTACAGGATCAAGAAGAACGAAAAGGGCAGATTCGGCGTGTTTGACCGCGCACAGTATGAGCGGGCGGAACAGGAAAAAGCGGGCGCGGCGCAGAGTGATTCGTAAGGAATTTCATAATCGCAAAGCCCCTGCCGAGCAAAGACGGCAGGGGCTGTTTGGGCTTAAAAAACGGGATGTATCATCACGGGGCATCGTCCAGCTTCGCGATGGCAGCGAGGGTTTCAGTCTGCACGGCCTGAACGGCGGCGAGGAGGGAAAAATCATCGAGAGGCTTTGCACCGCGCATCGCTTCGGTCAGCGGCACGCTGACGGCGTACAGCCGATCAAAGCCGAGATTCTGCGCCACGCCCTTGAGCGTGTGCGCCGCGCGGAAGGCGCTTTCCCAATCGGAACGGCCGACGGCCTCGCAAAGCTCGTCGAACGAGGGATTGGCCGGATACTTTTTGACGAAGCGCAGCACGAACGATTCGCTGCACAGGCGGCGAACGGTGTCGGCATAGCTTCCGCCGATTTGAGCGTAAAATTCCTGAAGCGTCATATCGCTGCTCCTTTCTTCCCGTTACAGGCGGAGAACGCCTTTGTTGGCTTTGTCGCGGTACATGAGCTGATCGGCCTGCCGGATGGCCTCGGTCAGCGGCTCGACGCGGTGCACGCCGCCGATGCTGACGGAGAGGCGGATATCGGGATAGCCATCCACCGAAAGGCGGCTGACGGCATCCTGAATGTAGCGCATTTTGAGCGCGAAAGCGTCTTTTTGAATCTGCGGGAAAATGGCCAGAAACTCGTCGCCGCCATATCGAATGAGCATATCCGTGCTGCGGATGCAGGAGAGAATGGCGCCGACGATTTTTTTGAGGGCGACGTCGCCAACCGGATGACCGTATGCGTCGTTGATTTCTTTGAAATGATCGACGTCGATCATCGCCACGCCGTCCATGCCTTGCAGGGAGGCGCGCTGATCCTCAAAATACTGGCGGCAATATGCGCCGGTGAGCGCGTCGGTATAGAAATCGCGCCCGTATTTTTCGAGCAGCACCTGTTTCCCGTGCGAATCGAACCAGATGCCCGCGTCGGAGCGGGAAATCAGCTCCAGCACGAGCGGGCGCCCCTCGACGACGACGGATTTGGCGATGACCTGATAGATGCCGGTCTTGGTCAATTCGAGCTTGACGATGCGGTTTTTGTCGGACAAGGCTTTGCAGCCCGCGCAGTTGCGGCAGACCTGCTCAGAACCCCAGATCGCGTAGCAGGGGCGCTCGCGGCGCTTGAGCGAACCGTCTTCACTCAGCTTGTAAACGCCGTGGTTTACCGGGTTGACGAGGCGAACCTTGTCAAAATAGAGCTGCAATTCATGCAGGATCGTCCGCGCCCGCAGGCCGGTGATGTTGTTCATGCGGAGGCTGAACGCCGGGGCGGCGGAATGATCTTCGCCGATGGGGACGACGTAGCCGACCACGCCGATCATCTTGCGGATCGGCTCGCGCGACCACAGCGTTCGAATGGCGATTCGGCAGAGCGTCTTTTCGCCGCGCACGGTGATTGCCGCCGAGATGGAAGCGTCGGGCGATTCGGGCGTGGTCTGCTTGGCCGCGTCCCGCAGGCGGCGGCTGTCCTCGGGCGAGACGGCGTAGAGGCGAAGCAGCGCATCCGCCGTGAACGTCCGGTTTTCGCAGACGGGGTCGGCGATATAATCGCTGACGGAGGCCTTGTCCTGCCGGATGTTATAATCGAATTGGAGACCGCCCGCAAACGGGGCGAAGAACGTCTGCTTTTCGCGCTCGTAGGCGAGACGGTATTGCAGGTTGTTTTCAAAGGGCAGGTCGTCTTCAAACACCATGTGATCGGAGATGCGCTGGGCGGCGAGGCTGAAATTGCGCGCCTCCGGCGGTATGCTGATCTCGCGCCGAAGCTGATCCTGAATGTCGAGCAGGCACTCGATCAGCAGCGGGTTGAACACGCCACATTCGCCGTTTTGAATCATCCGAACGGCGGTTTCATGCGGATAGGCTTTTTTGTAGCAGCGTTCGCCGGTCAGCGCGTCGTATACGTCCGCGAGGGAGACGACCTGCGCCGTGATCGGAATTTGGTCGCCGACAAGGCCGTCCGGGTAGCCGCGCCCGTCGTAACGCTCGTGGTGCCAGCGGCAGATTTGATAGGCGACCTGAATCAGCGGCTCATCCTGCGACAGCGGAAGGTTTTGCAGGATGGAAGCGCCGACGGCGGCATGCGTCTTGACGACCTCGAATTCCTCCGCCGTCAGTTTGCCGGGCTTGTTGAGGATGGAATCCGGAATGCTGATTTTGCCGATGTCGTGCAGGGCGGAAGCGGTGCTGATGAGCGCGATATCGTCCTCCGTCAGGGCGTAGCGATCCGTCTTGCGCGCAAGCTGGCGCAGCAGAAGCTCCGAGACGGTTTGAATGTGCTGCACATGCAGCCCGCTTTCGGCGTTGCGAAACTCGACGATGTGGCTGAGGATGCCGGTCATCAGGAGGTTGCTCTTTTCGCGCTTGTAAACCTGTTCGGTAATCATGCGCATCAGGTGCTTCTGCTTGCCGTAGAGCATCAGCGTGTTGATGACGCGGCGGCGGACGACCGATTTATCGAACGGGCGGCTGATGTAATCCGTCGCGCCGAGCTGATAGGCGCGCTCAACGAGCATGGAGTCGCTTTCCGCCGAGATCATAATGACCGGGGTTTGGTCGATCCAGCGCTGCTCGCCCATGATGGACAGCACGCCGAAACCATCCAGCTCGGGCATGACAATATCCAGCAGGACGAGGCTGATATCGCGGTGGGCGCGCAGAACGTCAAGGGCTTGCAGCCCGTTTTCCGCCTCCAGAAAATCGTAGCCGTCATCCAAAATGCCGGTCAGAATCGCGCGGTTCATTTCGGAATCGTCAACAATCAGGATTTTCTGTTTCTCAGGGATCATGGAGAAGAGGTCACCTCAACTTAAAGCCCCCGTCGGAGCCGCGGTGTGAAGCCACACTCCGGAGGGGGATGAACATATTTAGCTCAAATGTCTTACTTTTCCATTATAGAACAGACCCCCTGCGAATGCAAGCGGAAACAGATTTTTTCTGCGGTCTGGCTTTGAAAAATAAGGCGAATCGCCGCGATGGACGAATAAAAAAGTTACGAGTGATTTTGAAAACGGGAAGACGCTGCGTAACCGTTTGAACGGGAGAATCCAAACGGCACAGAAAAGGCAGAGAAAGAAAAAAGCCCGACGGCGCGCGTCGGGCGGGGAAAGACGGTCAATTTTGCTTTAAGAAGGCGGAGCTTTGAAGCAGCGGGTAGCGGATCAGCGCGTCGCCGTCGAGATTTTCGTTGTGCATGTCCACGGCCGTGATCTGCCGGTTGTCGTAGGTGGTGTAGTAATAGATGCCCCGGGTGGCGTTGCAGCAGCTTGAATACAGCGTGATTTCGTATTTGCCGTCGCCCAGCGAGCAGCAGCCGCGCTGCTGTTCCACAGAGGTGAGAATGTGGAAGAACTGGTTGACGCGGCTTTCTTCCGTCGGCTTGCACAGGGAGTGCGCGCGCGTGAAGGCGACGCGGACGAAACGGGACTGGCTGGACAGGTCGCCCGGAAGCCCCATCGCGCCCATGCCGCGGCTGTACGTCGTCAGCGGCGCATCCGGGGCGAACGTGTTCTTCGGGGATTCCGGCGAGAGCGCCATGTAGTTGTTGAGCTGGAAAAGCTGCATCGGGAACGGCGGGTTGTTGGTCAGCACGCCGACCGGGTTATCGTAGACGTGCAGGCCGTCCGCCGTGGATTCGACGGTGATGGAGCCGGTCTGATCCGCGATGAGCCAGTGGAGCTGTGCCAGCGGCAGCTCGGGGCTGAACGGCTCGTTGAGCAGATTGATGCGGCCAAGCAGCTCGCGCGCCTCGCAGAGCGTGGCGCATTGGCCGAGCAGCCACGGGATCAGCTCGAACTGGGTCACGTTGTCGCGCCCCGCCTGAGCGGGGAAATATACCGCGTTGCCGACGAAGTTGAGCCCGGCAACGCCCAGCCCCTTTTCGTTGATCGCGTCGTAATAGAGCGGGTAATCGCCCTGCACATAGGCCATGCCGATGATGGCGTAACGGGTGCGCAGGGGCGCGTGCCCGCGCATGGGGAATGTGTAGCCGCGCGGGGTGACGGTCACCTCGTCGCCATAGGAAAATTCATAATCCAGATTGCGGCCGAAATAAAAGTCGCCGGAAAGCAGGGATACGGCTGTACACATAAACATTGCCTCCTTCAAAAATTCACATCTATTATATCATATCACGCGGACATGAAACATAGAATAAAATATCAAAATGGGTCAATCCATCAAAAAAGGGCGGAAAAGCAAAAGGGGAGCGTCGATCGGCCATGAAAAACAAAGGAAAAACCAAGCGCCTGATGTGGATGACGACAGCGGCCTGCGCGATGATGTTTCTGGGCATGGGCATCTGTCTGATTTGCGGCCTGCGCGCAGCGCGGGAATCCATCGAGGAAAGCTGCAAGCGGGATATGGAGGTCGTCATGGAGCAGCTCGAAAAGCCGTATGCCACGCGGCTGAACACATCGGATGAGCTGACGGAGACGATGGAGCGCTATCTCTTTTCGCAGGGCCGTCGGGAGATTGATCTGGCCGCGGACAGCCGGTTTCTGTCGGCGCTGAACGGGAAAAGCGTTCGGGACGTTCTTTTTGTGACGACGGACGGACACTATGTCAGCGTGAGCGGGCGAACCGGATGGCAGAAGATGGACAGGGAAAACAGCGGCAGGCTGACGGCGGGAAAGACGGTCTCCGGCTACCGAAGCTGGAACGGCGAGGAGGCCTTTTTTGTCGTGAAGCCGATCGAGCCGTTTTTCGTGCAGGGCGAGCCATATGACGCGATTGCGCTGGCGTATACGCCGGGCAGCGTCAACGGCACGCTGTCCTTTTGCGCCTATGGCGGGCAGGCGAACGTCTGCATCATAAGGCGCGACGGGCGCGCGGTCTATGCCGCGGACGACGTGTGGGATCAAGACGATATTTTTCTGCGCTATGCCGGGGCGGAGAAAGCGTCGGCTCAGGCGGATATCCGCGTGGGTCAAGCCGGATGCAGGACGCTCGAAGCGAAAAAGGAGCGCGTCTATCTGGCCTATCGACCCATCGGGGATACGCCGTATATGGTGGTTTGCGAGGCGGCCTGCGCGCTGGTGCAGAACGTGATGGAGGATTATACGGCGCTCATTGCGCGCATCGCCGCGCTCATCGGGGCGATGCTGGCGGCGGTGGCCGCGCTGCTCGACGTGAGCATCCGCAGGCTGATCGACGCGAATCGCAAGGCGGCGGACGCGCGGCGAAGCGAACTGGCGCAGGAAAAGGCGAACCGCGAGCTGAAAAGCGTCAACGCGGCGCTTCGCGAATCCGTTCGGCGGGCGGAAAACCTGCGCGAACAGGTGACGAACGAACAGGAAAAAAGGAGCCGACTGATTCGCAGCGTCAGCCGCGGAATCCGAACGCCGCTCAACGCCGTGCTCGGGCTGACCACGCTGATGAACATGACGAAGGACGGCGAGGACATGAAGCGGTTTGCCCGGCAGATTCAGGCGCAGGTTCAGAAGGTGATGGCGGTGCTGGAGGACAGCCGGGAGGAGCGCAAACCCGTCGATTTGGGCGACTGCGCGCAGCAGGCGGCGGGCGGCGCAAAACGGCTGGAGGGCGTTCGCGTGCTGCTGGCGGAGGACGGAGAATTGAACGCGGAAATCATTCAGAAGCTGCTGACCGACGAGGGCGCGGCCTGCGACCGGGTGGCGGACGGCTTGCAGGCACTTCGGCGGTTTGAAGCGGCGGCGGCCGGAACTTACGACGTGATTTTGATGGATATGCAGATGCCGGTGATGGACGGCTGCGAGGCGGCGCGCGCCATTCGCGCCAGCGGCCGGGAGGACGCGGAGCGCATCCCGATCATCGCGATGACGGCCAATTCGTT
This sequence comes from uncultured Eubacteriales bacterium, assembly GCA_900542395.1. Classification (GTDB taxonomy): domain Bacteria; phylum Bacillota; class Clostridia; order Christensenellales; family Aristaeellaceae; genus Ventricola. The sequence goes on along the minus strand of UQNM01000092.1, from coordinate 1,709 downwards.
TGACGATGTGCGCGAACGGATTTTCGAGGCGGGCATGGACGGCTATCTGGGCAAGCCGGTCGAGCCGGGAAAGCTGGCCTGCACCGTGCGGGCGGCGAAGGAGGGGAGTGCGCCTTGTATGTAAACAGTCATTGAGCAAAAAACGAATGTCGCACAAAGCGCGGACGCGCAATGCGCGCCCCTACGGGCACGGCGTAACTTATTGCTTAGACGGAAAGCAACCTGATAAAGAGCTCCCTCTTCGAGGGAGCTGGCACGGCGCAGCCGTGACTGAGGGAGTTAGGCAGGCGCGCATCGCGCGCTCGTTATTGGAATTTGTGCAAAATTCCGGATTTACTCATCTATTGTATGTAAATAAAAGCGCCCGACAAAAATCGGGCGCTTGAGAGGCATGCAAGAGGATCATTCGGTGCGGAAGGCGTAAATGGTCGTCGTGTCGTATTTTTCGCCGGGGCGCAGGAGCGTCGTGCCGATAAACTGCGGCTGGTTCGGCGAATCCGGGAAATGCTGGGTTTCGAGGCAGACCGCGCAGTATTTGCCGTAATGCGCGCCGCCCTTGCCGCCGGGAATGTTGGTCGCGCAGGCGGAATAGACCTGAACGCCGGGCTGATCGGTCAGCGTTTCCATCACGCGGCCGCTCTTCGGGTCATACAGCTTTGCGGCGCGCCCCATCGCTTCGCCCTTGCGGAGGACAAAATTATGGTCGTAGCCGCCCGCGTAAGCCATCTGCGGGCAGGTGCTTGTAGCGGCGAGGCCGTCGCCCAGCCGCAGGCCGCTGCGCATATCAAACGGCGTGCCCGCCACGGGCATATATCCGCCCGTCGGAATGAGCGCCTTGCCGCTGACCGGCGTGATCGCGTCCGCATCGACGGTGAGGATATGATCGCAGATGGAGCCGCTGGTGCAGCCCGCGAGGTTGAAATAGGTGTGATTGGTCATGTTGCAGTGCGTGGCCTTGTCGGTCGTCGCTTCATAGCGGATGGAGAGGTTGCAGTCGTCATCCCAGCCGTATGTCACGGTGACGTCCAGCGTGCCGGGAAAATGATCTTCGCCGTCCGGGCTGACGTAATGCAGGCGGAGGAAGTCGCCGTTTGCGGTTTCAACCGGGTCGGCCGCCCAAAGCTGTTTGCTCAGAACGCCGTGGAGATGGTTTTCGCCGTTGTTGCGATCCAGTTGATACGTCGCGCCGTCGATGGTGAAGCGAGCCTGCGCGATGCGATTGCCGTAGCGGCCAACCGTGTCGCCCATGCTGCCGTGATCGGCGAGATAGCCTTCCAGATTGTCAAAGCCCAGCGCGACGTCATCCAGCACGCCGTTGCGATCCGGCACGATGATGCTGGTGAGAATCGCGCCGTAGTTGATGACGCGCACAGACGCGCCGCGCGCATTGGTCAGGGTGAATTGCGTGACGTCATGCCCATCCGGCGTAACGCCGAAAGGTTTTTTCGATATAGCCATCGCTGTCGTCTCCTTTTGCAAAATAAACGTTTGTTCTTTTGTACAGTCAGTATATCAGCAATTCAAAAAAGCGTCAACCTGTATCCGGAGAATTTCGGGGAGGGGATGGAGGATAGGCTTGATTCATTGCGGCTTCTTCAAGTCCGTTTCCCGGTTTGCAAAAAAGAAACTCAGCGCCTTCGCCGAGTTTCTTTTATGGTGCGGGAAACAGGACTGGATTCTCGCGGCTCGACGCCGCTCGGTCAGCGCCG
>UQNM01000091.1 GCA_900542395.1 uncultured Eubacteriales bacterium | reverse complement strand
GATGGAGGAAGACGCATGAGGACAGCGATTGAAAACGCCGTCGTCCTGACGATGGACGACGATATGCGCGTGCTGGACAGGGGCTACGTGCTGACGGACGGAAAAAACATCGCCGAGGTGGGCGAGGGCGCTTTTACGGGCGAGGCGGACGAGCGGATTGACGCGCGCGGGGGCATCCTGCTGCCGGGGTTTGTGAATACGCACTGCCATGTGTCGATGGTGCCGTTCCGCACGATGGGCGACGACTGCCCGGACAGGCTCCGGCGCTTCCTGTTCCCGCTGGAAAATGAGGCGATGACGCGCGAGCTGGTCTATCGCGGCGCGGTGTTCGGCATCGGGGAAATGCTGCTGGCGGGCGTGACGACGTTTGCGGACATGTATTATTTTGAGGACGAGGTGGCGCGCGCCTGCGTGCAGACGGGCATGCGCGGCTATCTCGGCGAAACGCTGATCTCCCAGCCGACCTGCGACAGCGCCCAGCCCGGCGGCGGGCTGGCGATTGCCAAGGCGATGTTTGACACGTGGCGCGGGGAGACGCTGGTGCGCCCGATTGTCGCGCCGCACGGCACGACGACCTGCGACGAGGCGCTCCTGCGCGCGGGCGCGGAGCTGGCCGCCGAGCATGACACGCTGTTTACGCTGCACGCCAGCGAAATGGACTACGAGATGAAGTTCTTCGCGGAGCGCGGAAAAACGCCGACGCGCTATCTGGCAGAAATCGGCGCGGTGAACGAGCGGCTGCTGGCGGGGCACTGCATCCACATGACGCAGGCGGATATCGAGATTCTGGCGGAAGGGAACGCGGCCATCGCCCACTGCATCGGCAGCAACACGAAGGCGGGCAAGGGCGTTGCGCCGATGGCGGCGGCGGCGCGCGCGGGCGTTCGCTTCGGGCTGGGCACGGACGGCCCGTCCTCCGGCAACACGCTGAGCCTGTTTGACCAGATGCGCCTGTTTGCTTGCTGCCACAAGACGGCGAACCACGACCGCGCGCTCTTTCCGGCGAAGGAGATTGTGCGGGCGGCGACGCGGGGCGGCGCGGAGGCGCTGCGCGCGGGGGACGAATTCGGCCGGCTTCAGCCGGGCATGCGGGCGGATCTGGTGCTGGTGAGCGTGGACGCGCCGCACCTTTTCCCGGTCTACAACCCCTATTCGGCGCTGGTTTACGGCGCGAACAGTTCGGACGTGAGCCTTGTGATGGCCTCCGGCGAAACGCTGGTGCGCGGGGGAAAGCTGACGCGGCTTGACATGCGGGAGGCGAAGGCGCGGCTGCTGGAGCAGATGGGGCCGTTTATGCAGAGCGCGGCAAAATACGCGGACATCATTTGACAACCAAGGACAAAAACACGAACATTCCGACACGTAAAGCGGCGAAATGATTATTTTTTCGAAAAAAGAGAAAGAAGAATTGACACATTCCGCGCTTTATGTTAAAATGAAATGAATTTTTACCGAACATTATGTCTGCGGAAAGGGTGAAACCTTCGGTGAATCGAAAAAATCGTTGGATTGCGGCGGCGCTGGTGCTGCCCGGTGTGCTGTTTATCGTGTTTTTCATGCTCGTTCCGCTGTTTTCGCTTTGCCTGACCTCGTTTTTTCCGGGCGAGCGCTTTTCGCTCTCCTCGTATTTCTCGCTCTTTGGGGATGTGTACTTCCAGCAGGTGTTTGTCCGCAGCCTGCGGCTCAGCCTGCTGAGCACGGCGCTCTGCGCGCTGCTCGGCTTCCCGACGGCGTATTACATCGCCAAACATTCCCGGCACAAGGGCATGATGATGGCGCTGGCCGTCTTCCCGATGTTCACCAGCCCGGTCATCCGCTCCTTTAGCTGGATGGTCATTCTCGGCAAAAAGGGCATCGTCAACAGCGCGCTGGTGTCGCTGGGCATTTTCGCCAAGCCACAGAGCCTGCTGTACAACGAGTTTTCCATGACGGTCGGCTTTGTGCAGCTCTTCCTGCCGCTGATGATCCTCTCGCTCATCGGCGTGATGGATCACATCCCGGACGACCTGAGCGAAGCGGCCGGAAGCCTCGGCGCGACGAAGCTCGGCGCGTTCTTCCACGTCGTTTTCCCGCTGAGCATCTCCGGCCTGGTGACGGGCAGCGTGCTCGTGTTCACCGGCTGCATGACGGCCTACACCACCCCGCAGCTTCTCGGCGGCACGGATACCCGCGTGCTGGCGACGATGATCTATCAATACGCGATGAGCCTTCGCGACTGGGCGCAGGCCTCCGTCGTGGCGGTTGTGATGATCGTGGTGACGATGATGATCTCCGGCGTGTTCAACGCCCTGAGCCGAAAGATTAACCCGATGGCGTAAGGAGGAAAAGCAAACATGGCGCTGCTTGAATTGAAAGGGATTACCGCCGGCTACGGCCAGAACGTGATTCTGCGCGACTTCAACCTGAACGTGGAGCGCGGCGAATTTGTCAGCCTGCTCGGCTCCTCCGGCTGCGGCAAGACGACGACCCTGCGCCTGATCGCGGGCTTTTCCGAGCCGATGCAGGGAACGATCAGCTTTGACGGCAGGGATTACACCCATGTGCCGCTGCACAAGCGCAACTTCGGCTTTGTCTTCCAGAGCTACGCGCTCTTTCCGCACATGACCGTGTTTGACAACGTGGCCTTCGGCCTCAAGATGCGCAAGCTGGATAAGGCGACCATCGAGCGCGACGTGATGCAGATGCTGAAGCTCGTCGATCTGGAGGGATTTGAAAACCGCTATCCGCGCGAGATGAGCGGCGGCCAGCGTCAGCGCGTGGCGCTTGCGCGCGCCATGGTCATCAAGCCGGATCTGATGCTCTTTGACGAGCCGCTCTCCAACCTCGACGCGAAGCTGCGCGTCAAGATGCGCGTGGAGATCCGCCGGATTCAGCAGGAGCTGGGCTTCACGGCGATTTACGTCACGCACGATCAGGAGGAGTGCTTCGCCATCAGCGACAAGGTGGCCATTATGAACAAGGGCATCATCGAGCAGATGGACGCGCCGAGCACGATTTACAACAGCCCGAACACCGAGTTCATCGCCCGGTTCGTCGGCTTTGAAAACTTCTTTGAGCTGACGCGCGCGCAGGACGGCGTTTTCGCCGCGGCGGACGGCACGCTCATCCGCACGGCGGATCAGAAGCCGGGCGAGCGCTTCAAGGGCTGCATCCGCCCGGAGGACGTGCAGGTTCGACCGGCGGGGGAGAAGGGGAACAACGCCATCCCCGGCGTGGTGATGGTCAGCACGTTCCTTGGCCGCCACAACCAGCTCAACGTCAAGACCGCGATTGGCGAATTTGTCGTCAGCGCGGATCAAACACAGGTCTTCCCGGTCGGCACGGCGGTGACGCTCGTGCTGACGGAGAATAAAATCAAACTCATTGGCTAACAGGAGAGGAGAAAAATCATGAAAAAGTTTGTCACCCTGCTTGTTACCCTGCTCGTGATCGCGAGCCTGTCGTTCTGCGCCGTCGCCGAGGAGAAGCCCTTCGCCGGCCAGACGCTGACCATCAGCACCTTCAGCTTCAACGCTGAGCTGCTCCAGAAGAACGTTTACGATCCGTTCGAGGCGGCTACCGGCGCGAAGCTCGTCGTGGATACGGGCCGCAACCCGGAGCGCGTGACCAAGATCGTCGAATCCCCGAAGGATTACGACGTGGTGATCATCGGCGATATGTTCGTCGATCAGCTCCGTGAGGCGGGCGTGCTGGAGACCTTCGATTCCAGCAAGCTCAGCAACATCAGCGGCATCTACGAGAACGCCCGCGCGCCGATGGGCGAGGGTTACGGCCCGGCCTACACCTTCAACCGCCTCGGCATCGTCTATGACAGCGCGTTCTGCGACGTGGAGATCAAGAGCATTGCCGACCTGTGGAACCCGGAGCTGGCGGGCAGCATCGCCGTGCCGGAAATGACCACGACCTCCGGCCCGCTGTTCTACTACGCGACCGCCGCCGCCTTCGGCCTTGAGCCGGGCAAGGACGACGAGGCCATCTTCGCCAAGCTGGCCGAGCTGAAGCCGAACGTCGTCAAGACCTGGACGAGCGCCAACGACACCATCAACATGCTCAATCAGGGCGAGATCAGCGTCGCCGTTCTGCTGGATTACAGCTACACCACCGCCAAGAACGCCAACCCGGATTACATCTGGGTCGATCCGGCCGAGGGCTCCTTCTCCGGCTACAACATGCTCAACATCGTCAAGGGCTGCGAGAACAAGGAACTGGCCGAGGCGTTCATCGACTACTACCTCAGCTACGATGTGCAGCTCGCCGAGGCGCTGGACGGCGTGGACGCGCCGGTTCGCCCGGACGTTGAGCTGACCGCCGAGCAGGCTGCCAACTTCACCTATGGCGAGGAAATGATCGAGAACCTCAAGCTGCCGGACTGGAACGTGATCGCTGCCAATCAGGCGAACTGGATTGCAAGCTGGAACGCCATCTTCTCTGTGAAGTAAGCGAGAACTCTTTGGATCGCGAAGGAGGCTTTTCCCCCGATGAAAAAGAACAAACTGCTGTTTCTGGTGACGATACTGGTCTATCTGTTTTTGATCGGGCCGCTGGTGGTCATCATGGCGGCCTCCTTCAGCGATACCAATTATCTGAAATTTCCGGGCGAGGGCTTTACGCTCCGGTGGTATCAGCAGGTGTTCACGATGAGCGCCTTTGCCAAGGCCGCCAGACTGAGCCTGTTCATCGCGCTGGGCGGCACCGCGATTGCGCTGCTGTTCGGCCTGCCCGCAGCTTACGCGCTGAATCGGTACGATTTCAAGGGCAAGGACACGATCAAGACGGTCTTCCTCTCCCCGGTGCTGATTCCGTGCATCGTGCTCGGTTTCATCATGCTGCGCTATGTGGTCAATCAGTATGATCTGGCGGTCATCCCCAGCCTGCTGATCGGCCATACGCTGCTGTCGATTCCCTACATCATGCGCGTGATTACCTCCAGCCTCGCGAATTTCGATTTTGCGGTGGAGGAGGCGGCTTGCAGCCTCGGCGCGACGCGGCAATACACGTTCTTCCACATCGTTCTGCCCAACATCAAATCCGGCATTGCCTCGGCCTGCATCATGGCGGTCATCAACTCGTTCAACAACGTGTCGCTGTCCGCCTTCCTGACCGGCCCCGGCGTGAATATGCTCCCGATTGAGATCATGGGCTACGTCGAGTATCATTTCGACCCGACCATCGCGGCGCTGGCGACCATTATGATGGTGGCGACGCTGGGCGTGATGCTGCTGATTGAAAAGACGCTCGGCTTGCAGAGCGTGGTGTAAGGCTCAGCGGATTTCCCCAAAAACAAAAAAACGAAGACTGGAGCTGTCGGCTGAAATGCCGCATGGCTCCGGTCTTTTTGTATGCAGATAAAAGCGATTACTTGCTCTTGTAAAGCGCCTTTGCGCCTGTGATGAACGAAGTGAGAATGAGGAAAAGATAAATAATTCGGACGACCATGGAGCGTTCGGCCCAGTTTTCAATGGCAATCAGAGACCAGAGCGCGCCCTGAACGATCTGCAAGACGCCTTCCAATTTCAGACTGCTTTTTTTCTTGAATCCTGCAATCAACAAAGCAAAGTAAATAACGAAAAGAATCACCAACAAGACGGTCGTTACCATATTGATTGCCTCCTCAGAATTTGATGGGTTAAACTCAGTATACCACGCGGTCTGGCAGCGCGCAATCCCCGATACCCAAAACTCTGACCAGCATGAAAACAGCACGGGCAGAGTTTGCGATTTGTAATTACAGTAAATGAGCAAATCCGAAATTATGCACAGATTCCGGTAACGGGCGCGCGATGCGCGCCCCTACAATATTGCGGAAAAAAGTAACTGCGCATTACGCCGCCGTGCCCGTAGGGGCGCGCATTGCGCGCCCGCGCTTTGTGCAACATTCGCTTTTTGCTCAATGATTGGAAAAAGAAAGTTGTTATAAGGGCCTTTGCAAATAAACCATATCGACCAGTTGAACTCCACATTCATAAATGGGATGGTTATAATGGTCGATAAAGAAATTTTGGATCAGATGGGAACGGACAAAACCACATTTTTCGTAGAAGGGGATGGTAAGCGGGCTGTCTCCTGTTCCGACCTGCAAGATTGAATAAAGGCCGGCGTATTTCTGAACGATATAATGGATGAGCGCCCTTCCGTAACCCTTTCTCTGACTTTCCGGGCTGGTTGCGATATTCTTGATTTCAAGACAACCGTTTCCTTCGTCGGTAACGACACATTCCGCCTTGATGCCGTGGTCATCCAGCACATACATCGTACCTTTTTCGAGGTAGCGGTCAATCATGTCTTCCTGTTCATCTGCCAGCAAAAGCAGGGAAAGGAATTGCTTTTTATTTTCGCGAATTTCTCTGATTTCCATAGCGGTTATTCCATTCCCCGTCCAACGCCTTGCGGCACGGACAGGAGAAGAAGTGTTTGCGATTATTTGACGCGGTGGCAGGCGACGAAGTGATCCGGCGCAACCTCGCGCAGCTCCGGGCGCTTCCGAGCGCATTGTTCGGTCGCATACGGGCAGCGCGCGCGGAAACGGCAGCCGCTCGGCGGATCAATCGGGGTCGGCACGTCGCCGGAGAGGTGGATGCGGCTGCTGGCGGCGGCGATATCCGGATCGGGAATCGGCACGGCGCTCATCAGCGCCTGCGTGTACGGGTGCAGCATGTTGGAATACAGCTCGTGCACCGGCGCGCGCTCGACCATGCAGCCCAGATACATCACGCCGACGTTGTGGGAGATGTGGCGCACCATGGAGAGGTCGTGGGAGACGAACAGATACGAAAGCCCCAGCTTCTCCTGAAGCGATTCCAGCGTGTTGATGACCTGCGCCTGAATGGAGACGTCCAGCGCGGAGATCGGCTCGTCGCAGACGATGAACTCCGGGTTGCAGGCGAGCGCGCGGGCGATGCCGACGCGCTGGCGCTGGCCGCCGGAAAATTCGTGCGGATAGCGCTGGAGGTGATCCGGCTTGAGGCCGACGAGATCGACCAGCTCGCGCACCCGCTCGGTCTGATAGGCCTTGCTCGCGCCCGCGTAACGGAGCGGCTCGGCGATGATCGAGGCGACGGTCATGCGCGGGTTCAGCGACGCATAGGGGTCTTGGAAGATCATCTGCATGCGGCGGCGATAGGGGGTCAGCGACTTTTCGCCGAGGTGGGCGATATCCTGCCCGTCGAAGAAAATCCGGCCGTCTGTCGGCTCATACAGGCGGACAAGGCAGCGGCCGACCGTCGTTTTGCCGCAGCCGCTCTCGCCGACGAGGCCGAAGGTTTCGCCCTTCTGGATGGAAAAGCTCACGTCATCCACGGCCTTGAGCAGCCTTTTGGGCTTGCCGCCGAGTGTGCGGCCGACGGGAAAATACATTTTAAGCCCGCGGGCTTCTACAATCGTGCTCATTCGCGGTTTCCCTCCCAAACGATGCGCGGCGCGCCTTCATCCAGCAGCCGGCAGCGCGCGCAATGCGTCTGCGAAAGCCGGGTCATCTCCGGCAGGGCGCTGTTGCAGATGTTCATGGCATACGGACAGCGCGCCACGAACGGACAGCCCGGCGGCGGCGCAATCAGGTCGGGCGGCGAGCCCGGAATCGGAATCAGCTTGCGCTTTTCGCCGGATTTCTGCGGGATGGAGCGCAGCAGCCCCCACGTGTAGGGATGCTTCGGCTCGTAGAAGATCTCGCGAACCGTGCCTTCCTCCACGACGACGCCGCCGTACATGACCAGCACGCGCGAACACATGCCCGCGATGACGCCGAGGTCGTGGGTAATCATAATGACGGCCGTGCCGAGCTTTTTTTGCAGGCTTTGCAGCAGGTCGAGAATCTGCGCCTGAATCGTCACGTCCAGCGCGGTGGTCGGCTCGTCGGCGATAATCAGGCGCGGGTTGCACATGATGGCCATGGCGATCATAATGCGCTGGCGCATGCCGCCGGAAAGCTCGTGCGGATACTGCTTCATGCGGCTCTCCGGATCGGGAATCTCGACCATCCGGAGCTTTTCGAGCACGAGGTCGCGCGCTTCCTTTTTGGAAATGCCCTTGTGGATGCGCAGCGGCTCGGTCAGCTGGTCGCCG
>UQNM01000090.1 GCA_900542395.1 uncultured Eubacteriales bacterium | reverse complement strand
CGGCGGCGTAATGCGCAGTTCCTTTTTTCCGCAACATTGTAGGGGCGCGCATTGCGCGCCCGTTATTGGAATTTTTGCAAAATTTCGGATTTGTTCATTTACTGTTTATAAATAAAAGATCGACATTTCATGGGTTCGGCGGAGGCATTATACGACAAAATTGTTGAGCTGTCAACAAAATAAACGCAAAAAGACGGGAAACGGCAGACGAAAAGCGCGGCAAAATCCAAAGCGGCTTTAGATATGCAGAAGGGAAAGAGAACGGCGAAAAAGCGGAAAACGCGCCAAAAAGACTGAAACGCGGGGCGAATATGCGATTTGGAAGACGAAAAACGCGGAAAATGGGCGGGAAAACGCCTGAAAAAGAATTTGTTTGTTTTTTCGCAAACGCTCTTGTGTCTCAAGCCGTTTGAGGATGTACAATAAAGGCATAGACGGGAGAATGTGACGTCATTGTGGCAACACCGTGACGAAGCCGCGTGTCCCGTCCAGTGTTTCGCTTCACCATCAGATGCAAGAAGGGAAGGACAAACGAAATGAAAAAAGGATTGACGCTGCTGCTGAGCCTCGTGCTCGTGCTGGCCATGTCCGTCACCGCGTTTGCGGCTGAGGACTGGGTAACGCCGGTTCAGAACATCGAAAAGTGGGACGAAGAGGTTGATTTCCTCATCGTCGGCTACGGCCTGGCGGGCGCTGCGGCGGCCGTTGAGGCGCACGACATCGACCCGACCGCCAAGATCGTCGTGCTCGAAAAGATGCCGGTGACGCTGGCGGGCGGCAACTCTATCGCTTCCGGCCAGACGTTCCTGGTTCCGGCGGAGAGCGCGGTGGAGACCGTGAAGACCTACCTCTACAACTGCAACCTGCCCAACCCGATCCCGGATGAGTACCTCACCTGGCTGTGCGAGGGCTTTGCGACCCAGCTCCCGTGGATCGAGTACGTCGCGGACGGCGTTGACTACGAGGCCGGCTACGTCGGCGGCGGCGAGCTCAAGTGGGGCAGCATGGTCGTCGAGTTCAGCAGCTTCGAAGGTTCCACCTTCGACGGCTGCTCCGCTCACCTGCGCGCCAAGGGCGCGACCTTCGAGAACGGCGGCGTGTGGCGCTGCTTCTCCAAGGCGGTTGAAAAGCGCGGCATCGACGTGCGCTTTGAGAACCCGGCCGTCTCCCTCGTGCAGGATCCGTTCACGAAGGAAGTTTCCGGCGTGATCGCCCGCCGCGCGGACGGCACCGAGTACTCCATCAAGTCTGCCAAGGGCGTTCTGCTCGCTTGCGGCGGCTACGAGAACAACCTGACCATGCAGCGTGACTTCCACGGCATGGAGACCGTGTACACCGCCGGCACCCCGGGCAACACCGGCGACGGCATCAAGATGCTGATGGAAGCGGGCGCGCAGATCTGGCACATGAAGAACCAGACCCAGAGCGGCGGCTTCTGGCTGGGCATCAAGGTTCCGGAGTATGACGCGACCTTCATGCGCAACTTCACCATGGCTGGCAACAGCTGGATCGAGATTGACTCTGACAGCAAGCGCTTCTACGACGAGGCGGGCAGCTACCATCGTCAGCACATGAAGTACATGGAGTATGGCCGCTATGTTGACCTGCCGCACGAGCGTGCGCTGCCGGTTTCCCTGATCTTTGACGAGAAGACCCGCGAGGCCGGTTCCATCGGCAACCAGTGGCTGAGCTGGCCGACGACCACCGAAGGCTACACCTGGTCCAGCGACAACCTGGCTGAGATCGAAAAGGGCTGGATCATCAAGGCTGACACCATCGAAGAACTGGCTGAGAAGATCGACCGCGACCCGGCCGAGCTGAAGGCCACCATCGACGCTTGGAACGCTGCCTGCGACGCGGGCGTTGACGCCGAGTTCGGCCGCGATCCGGAGAAGATGGCGAAGATCGACACCGCTCCGTACTACGCTGTTTCCATCACCCCGACCCTCGTTGCCACCACCGGCGGCGCGAAGCGCGACACGGCCGGTCGCGTCCTCAACTGGAACGACGAGCCGATCGCGGGCCTCTACGAGGCTGGCGAGCTGGGCAGCTACGTGGCGAACCTCTACCAGAACGGCGTGTTCCTCTCCGAGGCGATGCTCTCCGGCCGTACCGCCGCGCAGACCGCGTTCGGCGCTGTGAGCGAGTTCGAGGCCGTCGTGAAGGGCGAGAACAACGGCCCGGCTTGGGCGGATGCTGCTGACGGCGTGTACACCGCGACCGTGGACGGCCTGCACGACAAGATCGAGGTCTCCATCACTGTTGCGGGCGGCAAGCTCGAGAACATCGAGATCACCGGCGGCCGTGAGAACATGCTCATCACCGACGAGCAGCTCGCCGAGTACGTTGGCGCGATCATCGCCAGCCAGAGCGCTGACGTGGATATCGTCTCCGGCGCGACGGTTGACTGCCAGGCGATCGGCACGGCCATCGGCCAGGCGTTTGCCAAGTAATCAAACCTGAATGGGTATACAAACCTAAATGGGTATAAGGAATCCCCGGCGGAAACGCCGGGGATTCTTTAGACTGTAGACAAAAAGCTATTCTCCCCCCTTCGGGGGGGGGAAGAATAGCCCTTTCCGCAAATGAAAGAATAGCTGAATTTCTTGACAGTAAATGAGCAAATCCGAAATTTTGCAAAAATTCCAATAACGGGCGCGCGATGCGCGCCCCTACAATGTTGCGGAAAAAAGGAACTGCGCATTACGCCGCCGTGCCCGTAGGGGCGCGCATTGCGCGCCCGCGCTTTGTGCAACATTCGCTTTGTGCTCGATGATTGGATCCTTTCCGCAAATGAAAGAATCGCTGAATTTCTTGATTTTGCGATTCAAGCCAAGTTTGCTTATGTGGGCAAGCTGAGGAATCCCCGGCGGAAACGCCGGGGATTCCTTTTGTCGTTGTGCAGACTATGATGGAGGGGAAGCGGGTTACGCGCGGACGTTTTGAACGGGGGTGTGGCGGATGGGCTTCCACTCGACACGCACCAGCAGCGCGGTGAGCGTGATGGGAATATAGGAGAACATGAACAGCGGGAAGAAGGGCAGATACATCACCTTTTTCAGCGGGGAGACGGGGATGCGCCGCCACTCGGCGAGAACGGTGAGCAGGCCGTAAGCGAACATCACGCCATAGCTCCACGTCAGCATATCCAGCAGGGAACGGGCGACGTAGCGGAGCATGAAACGGGCGAGGAACGACGGCAGGGAGAGCATCGTCACACAGCAGAAGAGATTGAGGAAGACGGCGGCGACGGTCAGCAGCGTACAGGGCGCGACGGTCATCAGCATATCGTAGCAGGAGAAGCGGATCGGCCCGCGCAGACAGCCGCGCAGAAGCGGTATTCCGCAGTGGGCGTTGACCTGATAAAACCCTTTGGCCCAGCGCATGCGCTGCCGCCACGACTGGGAGAAGGTGACGGGCTGCTCGTCGTAGAGAATCGCGTCGTCGCAATAGCCGATGCGCCAGCCCTTCGCCGCGCAGACGGTGGAGAACTGGATATCTTCGGTGAGCAGATGATACGGCCAGCCGCCGTTTTCTTCGATGATTTTGGAGGAGACCAGAAAGCCCGTGCCGGAGATGGCGCAGTTGGTATGCAGCTTCATGCGGGGATAGTTGAGGAAGCGCGCCTCGCGCAGGAACCAGATGGAATATCCGGCAGAAACCCAGCTCGAAGCGAAATTCTTGGAATTTCGATAGCTGGTGAGCACGTCATACCCCTGCGCGAAGGTTTGATCCATCGCGGAGACGAAATGCGAATCGACGATATTATCCGCGTCGAAGACGAGGAACGCATCGTAATCGGAGAGGGGACGGCGGGAGCGAATCTGGCTGAACAGCTCGTTGAGCGCGTAGCCCTTGCCGACCTGATAGGGGTTGAAACGCTCAAATGCGATGGCGCCGGCCTGACGCGCGACGCGGGCGGTGGCATCCGTGCTGTTGTCAGAAAGGACGTAGATATCCAGCAGCTCGGCCGGGTAATCCTGCGCGCGGAGGCTGGAAATGAGTTCGCCGATGACGCTTTCCTCGTTGCGGGCGCAGATCAGCGCGGCATAGCGGCGACTTGGTTTGGCGGGCGTCTGCCGCGCGGCTTTCTTTCTGTCGCGGCGGCAGAACGCAAGGCCGTAAAGCGTGTAGAAAACCTGATACAGATAGGCTAAAAAGAGCAGCATGCCGACGATGGCATTGACCTGATCCAAAAAGCGAAGCATAAGCGGATTCCTTTCGTAAAGGTTTGTTTATGTTTTTACAAAGTACACGCCTTGGATATAAATGTCAAGAGCCGGAGAGAAATGTGACGAAATTTCGTCTGCTGTTACGCCGAACGACGAATATAAATGGTGAAAAGCGACAACAACGGGCGCGGCAAAAACCGCGCCCGTTGTCATCTTTTGTATAAAAATGATTACTTACTGTTCGCCGGGATGGAAGAACGATCCTTATCGTCAAAGACGAGCACCTTGATCTTCTTGTTGCTGTCGGTCAAATCCCAAATCCATTCGGCGTTGATGCCGCCGTCGGCGGATTCGTCGTGCGCGAGGCAGATGTTGCCGCGCGAGGCCTTCTGCCCCAGCTTGTCCGCCATGAGGGAATAATCCTTGCCGTTTTTCTTGGTGGTCGGGATTTCACAGAGGTGATAGTTGCCGCTGATGCGGACGGTGTACTTGCTGAAGCCGCCGGAATTCTCGATCGTGCCGCGGCGGGTGACGGTGATAAACTCACCGGCGGGCGTTTCACGATGCAGGTATTTGACGGTTGGCAGGCCGGTGGAGACCGCGCAGGAGCCGATGCGCTCGCCGTTCTTATAGACGGTCAGGGTCTGCGCCGCCTTGTCGATCACGAGGCCGTACATGTTGCTCGGCTCGACGGTGCGCAGCTTGTTGGTGCGGATATAGCCGCGGACGAACGCGCCGTCCTCGTTGCGGTAGGCCTCCACGACGGACCAGCCGTCATCCAGATCCTCAATCAGGTTCAAGCCCTGGCTCAGGCCGGAGACAGAGCCGATCTTCTTGCCGTTGTCGGTGGCGTTATAGATGTAGGCGGATTCGGATTCGCCGACGTTGACGCTGACCATCGTGCGGGTGAGCGCCGCCCAGATGTCCGCGTCGCTCGCGTCGGCCGTCAGCCCCCAGTAGCCCGCGTCCGCCTGATCGACGGTATCGCTCACGCCCACGCCGATTTCATAGCCCTGCTCGCCGAGCGTGGTCTTGTTCGAGGCGACATATTCCACGCCGGTTTCCGTCTTGCCGGACGAGGCCGGTTTGGCGGGCGCGGCGGAAGAACCGGGGGAAGACGGGGAAGAAGGCGTGGCGGCATCCTTCGACGCAGTATCCTTCGACGCAGAGGCGTTGCCCTTCGCGGGGGCGGGATCTTCTTCTTCCTCGTCATCCGTCTGCTGCGCGAGCGGAATACCGATGGTCAACTGGCCGCTGACGCTGCCGGTGGCTTCGCCGAACTGGTCGATCAGCTCACCGCTGACGGTATAAGCGCCCACGCTGAGCGGCGAACCGCTGTCATCCGCCGCGACAAAGTCAAACATATTGCCGGCGGTGTGCACTTCCTCGCGATTAAGAAGGGTGAGCGAGCCGGAAGGCCCGTTCAGCGTCAGCGTCAGGAAGCCCGGCACGTCGGTGGTGAAGGTGAGCTGGGCGTGCGAGCCGCCCGGCACCTCGGAGGTGGGCAGAGCGAGCTGAAGATTGGCGGAGGCCGCCAACGCGCCGGAAGCTCCGCCCAGCAGAAGCGCGGAGACGACGAGCGCGGATAAGGGTTTTTTGAATTTCATGTCAGGGGGCTCCTTTCGATCAAGAACATGTCGCAGGGGACAGGTACATCCATACTTTCTCTCCTTATGATACTGCAAAACAGGCGCAAACGCAAGTGAAAAGCTGGTTTTTGGTTGTTTGAAGGCGAAGAGCATGGTACAATGGGACGCAGAAACGAAGGGGAGGCGCACGGCATGGAGGCAAGTCTTAAAAGCGTGACGGCGGCGCTTGGCACGCTGCGCGTCGGCGCGGCGGATTCCGAGGAGCGGCTGCACGAGCAGGCCGCCGAGGCGTTTGCCCGCGCGGGGCTGGAGGCGGCGCACGAGGTTCGGCTTGCGCCGCGATGCCGAATTGATTTCATGGTGGGCGGCGTCGGCGTGGAGATCAAGAAAAAAAGGCCGCAGCGCGCGCCGCTGATCGCCCAGTTGACGCGATACGCGAGCTGCCCGCAGGTGGAGCGGCTGGTTGTGCTCGCGCCGCGCGGGGTGGATTTGCCCAAAAGCATCGGCGGGAAGCCGGTGACGATGATGAGCCTTGAGAGGCTTTGGGGGATTATGCTTCCATGACGATGGACATGACGACAGAGATGACGACCGAAGAAAAAAAGCTGCCGGGCTATCTGCTGGATGCGCCGAAAAACGGCCACATCTACGGAACGCTTTCCTATAACAGGCGGAGCAAATGCTGGACGATCAAGGGCGAGCCGTGCGTGACGGAGATGGCGGCGCGGCTGTTTCCGGGCAGCCAGCGGCGGCGGGGCGAAGCGCGTTTCACGGCGAACCGGCGAATCATCGGCGATGTGAATTGGCTGATGCTGCGCTATCCGCTGGAAATCGCGCCGAGAGACCGCGCGCTCTGGGAGAACGCGCTGACGCAGGCGCGGGAACACGCGATTCAGCGCGCGCAGGCCGAAAAGCTGCCCCGAAGGAGCGCGCCGCCGGAGGGGACGTTCGAGGGCGAGCTGCGGGAATTTCAGAAGGAGGGGCTTTCCTTCCTGCTGGCGAATCCGCGGACGCTGCTGGCGGATGAAATGGGTCTGGGCAAGACGGTGCAGGCGCTGGCCTGTCTGGCGGCGACGGGCGCGTTTCCGGCGCTGATCGTCGTGCCGCCGCATCTTCTGCGCAACTGGCAGGCGGAAGCCGCGCGCTTCCTGCGCATCAAGGGGAGGCCGCCGCGCGTCTGTGTGCTTACGGGCTTGAAGCCGTATCAGCCCCCGGAGGCGGACGTCTACATCATTCACTATCTGCTGCTGCGCGGCTGGAAGCAGGCGCTGCCGCAGATGGGGTTCAGCGCGGTGATCTTTGATGAAATACAGGAGCTCCGCCACGGCGGCACGGAGAAATATTCGGCGGCCAGCCTGCTGGCGGAAGGATGCGAACGGGTGATCGGCCTTTCCGGCACGCCGATTTACAACAAGGGGTCGGAAATCTGGAATGTGGTCAACATTCTTGACTTCCATTGTCTCGGCGATTGGGAGAGCTTCACGCGCGCGTGGTGCGACGGATATGGGAATCATCTGGTGCGCGACCCGGCGCTGCTGGGCGACCACCTGAGGCGGGAAGGGCTGATTCTGCGCCGAACCAAGCAGGAGGTGCTGACCGAACTGCCGCCCAAGCGGCGGCTGGTGCAGGAGATTGACGCGGACGACCGCGTGTATCGGGAGCTGATGCGCCCGGTGATCGAGATGCTGGGCAGCCTGCGCGCGCTGCATCCGGAGGCGAAGGAGCGCGCCATGCTGGAGGAGCAGGTCGGCCGGGGCGAGCGACAGGCCACGGGCGTGGCCAAAGCGCCGTTCGTCGCGGCGTTTGTGCGCGCGCTGCTGGATAACGGCGAGAAAGTGCTGCTGTTTGCGCACCACCATGCGGTGATGGATATTTATAAGAAGGAACTGGCGAGCTACCGCCCGGCGTTTATCACGGGGCGGGAGACGACGCGGCAGAAGGACGATGCGGTGACGCGGTTCATGGAGGAGAAGACGAACCTCTGCGTGATTTCTCTGCGCGCGGCCTCCGGGCTGAACCTGCAAAGGGCGAGCTGTGTGGTCTTTGGCGAACTGGATTGGTCGCCCGCCGTGCACAGTCAGGCCGAGGACAGGGCGCACCGCATGGGGCAGAAGGATTCGATTCTCTGCTATTATCTCGTTGCGCCGCAGGGGTCGGACAGGGATATGCAGGATGCGCTGGGGCTCAAGGTGAGCCAGTTCGTCGCGCTGATGGGCGATAAAACGCCGGCGTTGAGCGGCGTGCAGGACGCTCAGCGGGCGGCGAAGGCGCATATCGAAAAGATGCTGAAACAGTATGACGCGGCGCAAACAAATGATCGGGTTTGAACGTTTTCCATCGCCTGCCCGGAAGCTGGTTTTTCAAGGAATAGCAGAGAAAAATGACGCTTTTCAGGATGAAAGATGCGGATTTCAGACAAAAAGTTTCAAAAACTGTCAAAAAAAGTTCGAAAAAGGTATTGACAGAAGGGCGGGGCTGCGATATAATAATCGAGCTGTCAGCGCGAGCGACTAAGCCGAGCGGACAGCGG
>UQNM01000089.1 GCA_900542395.1 uncultured Eubacteriales bacterium | reverse complement strand
GCCACGCCCGCCTTCCAGCACAGGCCGAGGCCGAGCGCGCAGCCCGCGCGGAAATACGGCGCGACCTGCGGCAGCGTGATGCAGCGGATGCGCCGCAGGAGCGGAATCCGAAACACGCGCGCCATCTCCGCCAGCTCCCGATCCGCCGCGCGGACGCCCGCCAGCACGTTGGTGTAGATCACCGGGAACACCATCACCAGCGCGATGAACACGGACAGGTTGCGCGAGCCGAACCAGATCAGCGCCAGAATGACGAACGACGCGACCGGCACCGTTTTCATCGCCAGTACGGGCGGCGCGAGCCATTCCTCCACGCGCTTAAACCGCGCGGCCAGCGCGGCCAGCAGCGTGCCCAGCGCCGCCGCCAGAAAGAAGCCGCCGAGGATGCGCGCCATCGACCCCAGCAGCGACGCCCAGAACCGCGCCGTGGGCAGCAGCGCCAGCAGCGTGGCGATCACGCGGAGCGGCGACACCAGCAGGATATCGCTGTCAAGCGCCATGCTGGCCGCCTGCCAAACCAGCAGCCAGAGCAGCACCGCCCACAGCGGGAGCTTTCTTTTTTTCATCGCTCTGCGCTTAGTTTCCGCCGTAATAGAAGTCCTCGCCCGGCAGCGCGCCGCCGACGGCCTTCGGGTTCTGCTCAAAGAGCACATTCAGGTAGCCGGAAAGCGCCTGACGCATCTCCCCGCCCGCAAGGAAGGTGATGTTGCAGGCCGGAATCGCCTTTTTCGCGACGGCGGCGGGCACGATTTCATATTTCCCGATCAGCTCGGCGGCCTCGTCCACGTTCGCGTTCACAAATTCGACGGAAGCGGCGTAGCTCTCCATAAACGCCGCGACGGCCTCCGGGTTTTCCTCGATAAACGCCTTGCGCGCCGCCACCACGCCGGTAATCAGTTGAGACGGCGCGTCGCTGCCCGCCTGCACCGCGTCCCACTCGGCGTTCAGGTCAAGGCACACCTTGATCTTGTCGTTCTTCATCTGCGCGGTGGTCACAAACGGCTGGGGGAGCATGGCGACGGCGTTCTCCTCGGCCAGCAGCGCGGCCAGACACTCGGCGTGCTCACTCTTCCACTCGATGTTCACGTCCTTCTCCGGATCGACGCCGTTTTCGGAGAGGATGTAGTTCAGCGCGTATTCCGGGGTCGCGCCCTTGCCGCTGGCGTAGATCGTCCTGCCGCGCAGATCCGCCACGCTGCTCACGCTCTCGCCGCTCTCCACGATGTAGAGCACGCCCAGCGTGTTGACGGCCAGCACCTCGACCTGCCCCTTCGTGTTGTTATAGAGCACGGCGGCCAGATTGGCGGGCACGGCGGCGATATCCGTTTCGCCCTTGACCAGCTTGGGGGAAACCTCGTCCACCGCGGAGGCGATGGTAAACGCATAGTCGTTGCCGTTCACCGCGCCGCTCTCCGCCTCGTTCATCAGCGCCGCCATGCCCATCGCGGTCGGGCCCTTGAGCGCCGTCACGCGCACATCGGTTTCGGCCATCGCCGCGCCGGTCAGCATCATGGCCATCGCGCAGGCCGCCGCCAGAATCTGTTTCATCATAAGAGTCATCCTTTCCTTTCGTTTGTTCGGGTCGTTTGTTTGGGTCGTTTGGGGAATCGTTATTCGAATCCGGCGTCCCGCCGGAAATCGCCGTTTATCGTCCTGCCGCGCAGTCAGGGATTCGTCTCCCGCCCGCGCACATATCGGGCAATCGTGCGGGTCAGCACCGCCGCGTCGATCGGCTTGGTCAGATGCTCGTTCATGCCCGCGCTTCGGCTGCGCTCCGCGTCGTCGGCAAAGGCGTTGGCCGTCATCGCGAAAATCGGAACCGTCCGCGCGTCCGGCCGGTTCAGGCCGCGAATCCGCCGCGTCGCCTCCAGCCCGCTCATCACCGGCATCATCACATCCATCAAAATCACGTCGATTTCGCCCGGCTCGGAGGCGCTGAACATCTCCACCGCCTGCTGCCCGTTGACCGCCTTGCGAACGGCCGCGCCCTCGTTGGCGAGCATGAATTCGGCAATCTCCATGTTGATCTCGTTGTCCTCCACCAGCAGCACGTTCACGCCGCAAATCGAGACCGGCACAGCGGCCGCGTCCTCGTCCCGCCGCGCCTGCCTGTCCCGCGTAAAGGTCAGGCAGACGGTGAAGGTCGTGCCCGCGCCCTTCCGGCTCTCCAGGCGAATCGTGCCGTCCATCTTCTCCACGAGCTCCTTGACGATGGCCAGCCCCAGCCCCGTGCCCGTATACGAGGAGCGGGCGCTGGCATCCTCCTGCGCGAACGGCTCGAAGGCGCGCTGCTGAAAGGCCTCGCTCATGCCCACGCCGGTATCGCGCACCACAAATTCATAGGCGACGGTTTCCTCCGTCCGCGCGGTTTCGCGCACGCTCAAAAAGATTTCGCCGCCGACGCGGTTGTAGCGCACCGCGTTGCTCAGCAGATTTTGCAGCACCTGCCGCACATGCAGCGGGCTGCCGATCACGCGGTCGCTTTTGTCGCAGCGGATATCCCGGCGCAGGGTGAGCGTCTTTTCCGCCGTCTGCGCCTCGACCATGGCGGCGCTTTCCTCCACCAGATCGCGCACACAGAACGTCTTCGCTTCGAGCTGCACCTCGCCGCTCTCCAGCTTGTTCATATCCAGCACGTTGTTGACCAGTTCGAGCAGGAAGCCGGAAGCCACCATGATCTTCTCCCGACATTCCTCCTGCTTGGCCTCGTTCCCGACGTAATGGCGGGCGATTTCGACCATGCCGCGAATCCCGTTGATCGGGGTGCGGATGTCGTGGCTCATGCGGCGCAGAAAATCCGTCTTGGCCGCGTCCGCGCGTCTGGCCTGCGCAACGGCCTCGCGAAGCTGGCGCTGCTGCTCCATCTCGCGCTCCTTTTCGGCGGTGCAATCCCGCGTCGCGATGAGAACCGCCGTCAGCTTGCCCTTCTTATCCCGGTCCTTTTCGAGCAGGCCGGAGCGATACCACCGGCCTGAGCGCGAGCGGTAGGTACAGCCGATGCTGCTGTTTCCCTTGAGCCGCGCCTCCACGGTGCTCATATCCAGAAACGCCCGAACCTCCTCGCGGTACTCGGGCGCGATGTGGCGCTCCGGATAGTTGCGGATGTTGTCCTCAACGTCGTCGCTGCCGAGGCCGCAGCCGTCGTGCGGGTCGAGAACGACCTCGATCTTGCCGCAGGGCACCCCGACGACATGGATAGAGGTATACGCCTTGCCCAGCGCGTTGATGATGTTCAGCCGCTTTTGGCTCTGTTCGAGAATCGCGTGTTCCGAGATGAAGCGCAGCATGACGAACCCCATCCAGATCAGCACGAACAGCGCCATCGTCGCGCCCACAATCATCGTGCGCGCGCCGAACACCCTCGACTCCGGGAAGAAGACGTAGATCGTGTAGCCGCCGCCTTGGCATTTGCCGCCCAGCCACGTTTTGTTCCCGCGCGAAACGCAGTACAGGCCGCCCGCGCCGTATGGGGCGTATTTGTCGCTCAGCGCCAGCGCCCCCTCGCGGGTCAGGCCGGCGAGCGCCGGGTCGTTGGTAGCCGCCACCCTGTCCTCGCCGAGCACGACCACCACGCCTTTCATATCGAATCGAAAGCCGGTGAACAGGTTTTCCAGCGTCAGCTCGCTGCCCTCATCCGTAATGTCGTTCTTTTCGACATAGGCCAGCACAACGCCCCGCCGATCCTGCCGGGCGACGACGGTCACGTCGTAGCTCCGCCCATTCTCCCGCACACGGGTCAGGTAGCTTTTCACCGGGTAATCGCGGATATCCGCCACGTTTTTATTGTCGATGATCGCCATGCACATCGCGCGCGCGTCGTCATCCGGCATCAGCTCCAGCTCGGGCTGAAGCTGCTCATCCAGCACGAGCAGGCCGCTGATCCGCTGCTGGCGGGCGTATTCCGCCAGCTCCTGTGCCCCTGTCCCCGGCTCATCGCGCAGAACACGGGCGGCCTCGGCGGTTTTATCCATCAGGCGCACGAGGCTCTTGGCCTTATCCACCGAAACATAGCTGTTGTACCTGACCAACTGCGCCTTGACAAACTCAAACGATTCGTTCATCGCGCGCTGCGCCGACCGGATATCCACGACCGTCAGCGCCTGATGCAGCATGACGGCCAGCACGCTGCCCAGCGCCAGCGTCACCAAAAAGAAGCGCATCCACGCGAACCGCTTCATCACCTTTCTTTGATAAAGGCCGCGCAGTTTCTCAAAGATCCGGCGCATCAATTTCCCTCCAGCGTTTTTTTCGCGTCCAGCCCGTAGCTCGCTACAATCGCCTCGGCCGAGCCGTCCCCGCGCATGTCGTCGATGACGGCCTGAAGCCGCGCGGCCAGCGCCTCGTGCGTCCCCTTTTCAAAGGCAACGCCCAGCTCGTTGGCAAACAGCGCCTGATCCAGCACGCGATACTTTTCCGGCGACCCGTGGACGACGCTCTGAATGACGCTCTCGTGCGCCACCACCATATCCACATATCCCTTGCGCAGCGCCGAAACCGCCTCACCGATGGTGGAGAAGCAGAGCACCTGCGCCAGCTCCGGCGCGACCGCCGATTCGCGCTTCACCAGCGCATTTTCCGCCGTGGTCGAGGCCTGAACCGCCGCGCGCCCGCCGTTGAGCTGGCTCAGCTCGGTATAATCGCTGTCCGCGCGCACCAGCGCGACCTGCCTGCTGTACAGATACGGCCCCGCCCACGTGTATGCATCCTCGCGCCCGTTCATCGTAAAGCAGCTCCACAGGCAGTCCACCTCGCCGGAGGCCAGCGCTTTATCCTTGTTTTCCCACGCAATTTCGCGAAATTCCACGTTGTACCCCAGCCGCCCGAACGCCTCGTGGGCAAGCTGCACGTCGATCCCGATAAAATCGCCCGTGCCGTCCTTATAGGTATACGGCGCGTAAACGTCGCAGCCGATGACGACAACGTTTCCCTCCGCCGCCCGCGCGGGCGCGGCGAGCAGCAGCAGCGCCAGCAACAGCCCCGTCAGGCCGTGTGTTTTCACCATGTAATCGTTTCCCTCCGCCTGTTCAGCCGCGTCCGCGGCCTTTGAACCGTTTAACGGTTTCCATTATGGTATCATACAAGGCGCGGCGATAGCAAGGGATTGAACGGAAATCCTTCAAAAACATCGTTTTTAAGCGCGGGCGGCAGGTGCGATTGACAGCCGCCGCCCGCGATGCTACAATAAGCGCAGTTTGCGGATTGACGCATGAATTTCGGAGGATAAAGCGATGGCGAATACGCCCGCGTTCGATCTGGACGCATTTGGTAACACCCCCATGAACTGCATGACCCTGATTGCGGGCAAAGCCGCCAGCGCGACGGGGCACGTGCTCGTCGGCCACAACGAGGACGACGGCGGCCACGTCGTCGTGCGCCACGGCTGGGTTCCCCCGCGCGATTGGGAAAAGGGCGCGGTCATGCCCGCCGAGGAGGGGTGCGCCCTTCTCCCGCAGGTCGCCCACACGCTGGGCTATTACTGGGTGGAATACCGCAAGGACGTGATGGGGCTCTCCAACGCGGACGGCTTTGTCAACGAGCGCGGCGTGGTCATCGTCTCCAACAGCATGGGCACCTCCCGCGAGGGCATGGAGAACGCGGATTGCGTCAAGGACGGCGGCGTCGCCTTCAACCTGCGCCGCGCGCTGGCCGAGCGCGCCCAGACCGCCCGCGACGGCGCGCGCATCCTGATGGAACTGATCGACGAATGGGGCTACGCGCCCTCCGGCCGCGCCTACACCATCGCCGACCGGGACGAGGCCTTTGTGCGGGCGGAATGCGCCCGCTTGGGCGTGCCGCTGCGGGTGTTCCATGCGGCAGAGCTGGCCTCGCCCCCGGCACACGCCGGGGAGGACTGGGCGCGCCGTCTGCGTTACACGGCCTTTGCGCAGCTGCAAGGGCAGGGGATAGATGCCATCGCTACGGCCCATACTGCAAATGACCAAGCCGAAACGCTGCTGCTGCGGCCGGCGCGCGGCACTGGGCTGCACGGTGCGGGCGGCATCCGGCCAAGGCGCGGGTGCTACCTGCGTCCGCTGCTCTGCCTGAGCCGCGCCGAGACCGAGGCCGTCTGCCGGGCTGCAGGACAGCCGTGGGTCACCGATGAGACCAACGATACCGATGCCTACGCCCGCAACCGGCTGCGCCACAACGCTCTGCCTGCGCTGGAAAGCACCAACGCGGCGGCAGTGCAGAATCTGGCGCGGTTCTGTGAAAAGGCCGCGCGGGCAGATGTCTACTTTGCCGCTGAGGCTGCAAGGCTTCTGGCGGCGGCACGCCTGCCCGGCGCAGAAACTGCATGGCAGCTGGCGCCCTTGCAGGCGGCAGACCCCCTGCTGCTGGAAACTGCGCTGCACAGTCTTGTGGCTCCGGTGCGGGATGCAGAGGAAAAATATGTGCAGCTTCTGTGTGCCGTGGTGCGGCAGGGCAGCGGTGCAGTACAGCTGACCGGACAGGTACGTTTTTGCGCCGGGAACGGCTGCCTGCGGCAG
This sequence comes from uncultured Eubacteriales bacterium, assembly GCA_900542395.1. Classification (GTDB taxonomy): domain Bacteria; phylum Bacillota; class Clostridia; order Christensenellales; family Aristaeellaceae; genus Ventricola. Next base: position 2,031 of record UQNM01000089.1, on the reverse strand, counting down.
GAAACGCTGCCGGACACACTGCCTTGGCAGCTGGAGAGCGCGCCGCAGCAAGTGCCCCTTTTGCCCGAAAAACAGCCGGAATTCCGGCTGCGCGGGGGCTGGAAGGGGAAAGCGGAGCTGTTAACAACCGATTTTGAAGAAAAAATACAAGTCGTTCATAAAAAAGACTTAAAAAATCGGGCGGATTATGCTAGAATAACTACGTTGTACACTGGCCTTGTGCTGCGTGCCCGACAGCCGGGAGACCGCTTCCGGCCTGCGGGGCGGGGTTTGAGCAAGCCGCTGCGTAAGTGGATGAACGAGGCCGGTGTCCCGAACGAACTGCGGGATACGCTGCCGCTGCTTGCCAGCGGAAGCGAAATTTTATGGGTGTGTGGAGAAGGCTTTGCCGATGGCCTTGCACCGGACACGGAAAGCAGATGGATCCTGCACTTGGATGCAGAGATCGAAACACAGGAGGAAAAAACAAATGAGTATGCACGATGATATCAAGACCGTTCTGGTCAGCGAAGAGCAGCTGAAGGCCAAGGTGGCAGAGCTGGGCGCTCAGATCAGCCGGGATTATGCCGGTAAAAATCTGGTGCTGGTGTCCATCCTCAAGGGCTCGGTGGTCTTTATGGCCGATCTGATGCGGGCTGTGAGCATCCCCTGCAATATCGACTTTATGGTGGTCTCCAGCTACGGCGGCAGCAACACCACCACCAGCGGTCTGGTCAAGATCATCAAGGATCTGGACGGTGATCTGTCCGGCAAGGATGTGCTGATCGTGGAGGACATTCTGGACACCGGCGTCACCCTGTCCAACCTTGTGCCCATGCTCAAGATGCGCAACCCGAACTCCGTTAAGATCTGCACCATCCTTGATAAGCCCAGCCGCCGCAAGGCCAACATCCAGCCGGATTACGAGGGCTTTCAGGTGCCTGACGAGTTCGTGGTGGGCTATGGTCTGGACTACGACGAAAAATACCGCAACCTGCCCTATGTTGGCGTGCTGAAGCCCGAGATCTACACGAAGTAACGTGTCCATTATAAAAATCCAGAACTGGAGTTGATTTTTTTGCAACCGAAGAAACCCCGTTTCAATCCGCTGGTGATCGCCATTGTACTGGCAGCCGTGCTGATGGTGTGGTCGGTGCTGGGCGGCACCGGCGGCAACGCTAACGGCTCCTCCATGGCTTATTCCACGGTGGTACACTATTTTGAGAGCAATCAGGTCACCAAATTCTCGCTGGATCTGAATACCGGCGTGATCACCATGACCCTGAAGGAGGGCGCACAGGAGCTGCCCAACGCTGCCGAGCAGACCACCACCCAGTCTACGGGCGGACTGCTTTCCGGCCTGCTGTCCTCCTCTTCCTCCGCCCCCACCGGGGTGAAGAAGAACGATGACGGCACCGAGACAGTCAGCTACAAGCTGCCCTACGCCCGGATGTTCGTGGACCATGTGTCGGACTACATCGCCCAGTACGATGCAGCCAACCCCGATGCGCCCATGGTGTACGATTATGTGCCCGCCAAGGAGACCATCCCCTGGATGGAGATCCTGTTCTATCTGGCTATGCTGGGCTGCACCGGCTTTTTGCTGTTCTCCATGATGCGTGGCGGCGCCGGTGGCGGCGGCATCATGAACGTGGGCAAGGCCAAGGTAAAGGACGAGCACGAGAACAAAAAGACTGCCACCTTTGCCGATGTGGCCGGTGAGGACGAGGAAAAAGAGGAGCTCAAGGAAGTTGTGGAGTTCCTCAAGAGCCCCGATAAGTTCAATACGCTGGGTGCCCGCATCCCCCACGGTGTGCTGCTGGTGGGCCCTCCGGGTACCGGTAAGACCCTGCTGGCCCGTGCCTGTGCAGGCGAGGCGGGGGTGCCCTTCTACTCCATCTCCGGCTCTGACTTTGTGGAGATGTACGTCGGCGTGGGCGCATCCCGCGTGCGTGACCTGTTCGATAAGGCCAAAAAGACCATGCCCTGCATCATCTTCATCGACGAGATCGATGCCGTGGGTCGTCAGCGCGGCGCAGGTCTGGGCGGCGG
>UQNM01000088.1 GCA_900542395.1 uncultured Eubacteriales bacterium | reverse complement strand
GAGAACGGCGCTGACCGAGCGGCGTCGAGCCGCGAGAATCCAGTCCTGTTTCCCGTACCATAAAAGATAGCTCGGTAAACGTGCCGGGCTTTTTTGTATATGGAAAATCGCGCAAATTCGCCCGCGTAAGCAGGATGCTGATGCTTTGCGGACTATGGCGGATGTGAAGGCGGGCTCAATCCGCTTTTTGACAAAAAACGAGTGATTTACAATTTTCGCTAGGAAACACTTGGTCATTCTCGATCTGTTGCAAAAAAACACAACCTCATGTATAATAACTGCATGCCGTCTTGAGATTTTACGAAAACAAGGCGGACAAAGGAGGAAATAAGCATTGGCTAAGCCGAAAAAGAAATACACGGAGCCGGTCAGCCTGCCGATGCTGCCGCTGCGCGGGCTGATGGTCTTCCCGCATATGGTTCTGCATTTTGATGCGGGGCGCAAGAAATCCATCGCGGCGCTCGATCAGGCCATGGAGGAAAACCAGCGCATTTTTTTGGTCGCGCAGCGCGATATGGATGTGGACGACCCTGCCGTTGATGATATTTATCATGTAGGCACCATTGCCTGCGTCAAGCAGGTGCTTCGTTTGCCAGGCGGCAACGTCCGCCTGCTCGTGGAGGGCAAGAGCCGCGCGGTTCTGCGCGCGGTGACGCAGGAAGAGCCGTACTTTGTGGGCGCGCTGGATGAAGTGCTCGAACAGGGGACGCCTGTTTCCATCGAAACGGACGCGCTGCTGCGCACGGCGCACCATTATTTTGAGGAATACTGCAAGATGAGCGGCCGGATTTCCGGGGAGACCATGCAGTCTGTTCTGGAAATCGAAGATCCGGGTCAGTTGGCGGATATCATTGCGGCCAACGTGCTCAGCAAAATCGAGGATCGTCAGCAGGTGCTCGAGGAATTTGACGAGCTGGCGCGACTGGAATCCGTCTGCGCGCTGCTCGTGCGCGAAACCGAATTGGCGGGCGTGGAGAAGAAGGTTCAGGCGCGCGTTCGCAAGCAGATTGAGCAGAACCAGAAGGATTATTTCCTGCGGGAGCAGATCAAGGCGATTCAGACCGAGCTGGGCGACAAGGACGCGACGGACGTTGAGGATTTGCGCGAACGGCTGGCCAAGACGCCGATGAACGACGAGGCGCGCGATAAGGCGAACCGCGAACTGGAACGCCTGAGCCGCATGGCGCCCGGCAGCCCGGAAATCGGGGTCAGCCGAACCTATATCGAATGGCTGCTCGATCTGCCGTGGGGCAAGACCACGCCGGATAACCTTGATCTCAAGCGGGCACGTCGGATTCTGGCTGAGGATCACTACGGGCTGGACGAGGTGAAGCAGCGCGTCATCGAATATCTGGCCGTGTGCCGCATCAAAAACAACATGAAGGGGCCGGTGCTCTGCTTCGTCGGCCCGCCGGGCGTGGGCAAAACGTCCATCGCCAAGAGCATCGCCCGCGCGCTCGGGCGCAAGTTCGTTCAGATGTCTCTGGGCGGCGTGCGCGACGAGGCGGAGATTCGCGGCCATCGCAGAACGTATATCGGCGCGATTCCGGGGCGGATCATTTCGTCCATCAAGCAGGCGGGGACGATGAACCCGGTCTTCCTGTTTGACGAAATCGACAAAATGGCCTCCGACGTGCGCGGCGATCCGGCGAGCGCGATGCTTGAAGTGCTCGACAGCGCGCAGAACGACGCTTTCCGCGATCACTATCTGGAAGCGCCGTTCGATCTTTCCGGCGTGATGTTCATTACCACGGCCAACTCGGTGGATACCATCCCGCGCCCGCTGCTCGACCGCATGGAGCTGATCGAGGTCAGCGGCTATACCGAGGATGAAAAGCTGAATATCGCCAAGCGGCACCTGCTGCCCCGGCAGATCGAGGAGCACGGGCTGGCGGCGAAAAGCGTCCGCATCAGCGACAAGGTGATGCGCAGCCTGATTCGCGGCTATACGCTGGAGGCGGGTGTGCGCCGCTTGCAGCGCACCATCGGCAAGGTCGTCCGCAAGAGCGCGGTGGAGATGATCGATGAAAACATCGAGACCGTCACCGTGACGCAGGAAACGCTCGAAAAATTCCTCGGCGCGCCGCGCTTCCATTACGAAAAGGCGGGCAAGAAGCCGGAAATCGGCGTTGTCAACGGGTTGGCGTATACCGTCGTCGGCGGCGATACGCTGCAAATTGAAACGACGACCATGCCGGGAACGGGCGTGCTCGAATTGACGGGCAGCCTCGGCGACGTGATGAAGGAGAGCGCCCGCGCGGCGAAATCCTATGTGCGCGCGCATGCGGTTGAATTTGGCATCGACCCGGAATTTTATAAAAAACTCGACATTCACATCCACGTGCCGGAGGGCGCTGTGCCCAAGGACGGGCCGAGCGCGGGCGTGACGATGGCCACGGCGCTGGTCTCCGCGCTGACAGGCATCGCGGTCAGGCAGAATGTCGCGATGACGGGCGAAATCACGCTGCGCGGCCGCGTTCTGCCCATCGGCGGATTGAAGGAAAAGCTGCTGGCGGCGCACCGCGCGGGCATTGACACTGTGCTCATTCCGAAGGAAAACCTCAAGGATTTGGAGGAAGTGCCCGCCAACGTGCGCGAGGCGCTGACCATCATCCCGGCGGAGGATGTGCATACCGTGCTGGAAACGGCGCTTTGCGAAAAGCCGACCCCCAAGCAGCAGGCATAAGAAAAGGAGCATACCAAACGATGATCGTAAAACGCGCGGATTTTATCACATCGATGAAGGATTATGGCGATTTCGCCACGAAGGGCTGCCCGGAGGTGGCTTTTGCGGGCAAGAGCAACGTGGGTAAATCCTCCATGATTAACAAGCTGACCAACCGCAACAAGCTCGCCCGGACGAGCGCCACGCCGGGCAAGACACGGCTCATCAACGTCTATCAGATCAACAATGAGATCAATTTCATTGATTTGCCGGGGTACGGCTTTGCGAAGGTCAGCAAGGACGAAAAGCTCTCATGGGGCAAGATGATGCAGGATTATTTTGCCCGGACGGAGGATCTTTGCCACGTCTTTCATCTGGTGGATATCCGCCATGAGCCGAGCGCGGAGGATAAGGAGATGGGCATGTTCCTGCGGCAGGCGGGGATTCCGTTTACCGTTGTGGCGACGAAGGCGGATAAAATCAGCCGCGGCGCGCGCATGAAATACCTCGCGCCGATCTGCCGCGGGCTGCTGGTTCAGCCGTGGCAGGTGATTCCGTTCTCATCAGAGGACGGCACGGGCAGGGAAGAGATGCTTTGTAAAATTGAGCAGGTCTGCTACGCGGAAGAGGAACTGGACGACGCGGCGGGCGAACCGACCCCGCCCGTGGAAGGCTAAATCATTCAATCAAAAAACGGTGCAGGCCGCAAGGTTTGCACCGTTTTTTGATTGAATAACAGCAAGGTCAGTCGTTGTGCGCGGGCATCTTCGCTTCGTCGCCGACGCACGCGCCCATCAGCTTGTTGATGGAGCGCTCTACCGCGTCGCGGCTGTTGCCCCACGGCTTATCCGCGTTGCGGAAATCGTATTTCAGCGTGAACCATTCCAGCTCATCCGAGAGCCTTTTCAGGTTCGGCAGCTCCACGGCGGCGACGGCCTTGCTGAATGCATCGGCTTGCGTGGCGGGGAGCGTTTTTTGTGCCATATCCAGCACAAGCGCCAGATGCGGCAGACAGAAGCCCTTTGAAGCGTCAAGCATCTGCTTAAATTCGGCGTTTGTGCCGTAGAGCTGGGCGATGGTATAGGCGTAGCGGTTGAGCGCGCCGTCGAGCTGCTCGCAGATCACGCAGCCGGAAAGGCGCTCCCGGATTTTCGCCGCGCGGGAATCCTCGCTCTTTCCGCCGCGAAGCGAAGCGAGCAGCCCCTTGGAGCCGCCGCCGCTTTCCAGAATGGTTTTGAGATCGCGCTCGACCTGCTGCAAATGCGTGTGCGTCATCAGCGCGAGGCCGAGCCGGTTGCGCCGCTCGAACATCAGCTGAAAATGCCGCGAGCAGAAGCCGACTTCGTTGGTCTTGACCCGGCAATCCGGCTCCATGTAGGCCGCGCCGAGCATGCTGTCCACATATTGATCCTCGCAGGCGATGCGCAGGCGGCAAAGCGGACATTCGCTGTTTTCGCGGTAGGCATCCAGAACGGGCAGGGTATCCAGCGTATATTTCATCTTCGTTTACCTCATACTGGGTCGAGGGATAATTGGGCGGCGCGGCTCATAGGCTCAAGGGCGAAACGGAGGGAAGCGCATGGCAAAGCGGCGGCTTACCAGCAGGCAAAAGCGTCAGCGGACGAAGAAAATCCGGAATCGGGTCATTCTGGCGTTGGCGGTTCTGGCGCTGACGTCGGCGGCCATGGCGCCGGAGTTACGGGCGTATCTGAACGCGAAAATCCGACGCGGGGTGCAGGCGTTTGCCGATCTGCGCGCGCAGGAGATTGAGGTCACGCTGCCGGAGCGGCGGATATATGCGCTTCAGCTCGGCGTGTTTGACAACGGGGAAAGCGCCGAAAGCGAACGGAAAAGGCTCGCGGCGATGGGCGTTCCCTGCGTCGTTTGGCAGGATGCGCAGATGCGGCTGATGGCGGATGCGGCGACGAGCCGGGAGACGCTTCTTGGCGAAACGGCAGGGCAGACCAGCTTTGTGACCGAAGAAACGCTGACGCGCGTGGATATGCGGCTCAGCGCCGGAAAGAGCGACGGAAACGACGCGGCGCGGCTGCTGCACCTGCCGGATGAAGCGCTTTCCCGGCTGGAGAGCGGCGAGGCGCTGGCGGATGTTCTCGCGGACGTGCGGGCGCAGGCGCAGCGGGGCATATCGGCGCACCCGGAAAACACGTTGTACACCCAACTGGCGCAGAGCCTTGTCAACTGGTGCGCGCTGATCGAGAAAACGCCGGACGGCGATAAGCCCTACGCGCGGGCGACGATGGCGCTTCTGTGCCGAGAGCTCAGGCGGGCGCTGGCCAATCAGTAGGCGTTGAGCACCGCCTCCGCGCATCTTACGCCGTCCACGGCGGCGGAGGTGATGCCGCCCGCGTAGCCCGCGCCCTCACCGCAGGGGTACAATCCAAGAACGCTGACGCTCTGGAGGGTTTCGTCACGGGTGATGCGCACGGGCGAGGAAGAGCGTGTTTCCGGCCCGGTGAGCACCGCGTCCGGGCAGTCAAACCCGCGCAGGCGGCGACCCAGCAGCGGAAGCGCTTCGCGCATGGCACCGATGATCGGCGCGGGCAGAAGCTCGGCCAGATCGCCGGGAACGACGCCCGGCCGATAACTCGGTCTGACCGAGCCCAACTGAACGCTTGCGCGCTCCGCAAGCAGATCGCCGACGGTTTGGCAGGGGGCTTTTCCGCTTCTGCCGCCGAGAACGAACGCGCGGCGCTCGATTTCGCGCTGGAGGAACATGCCGGCCAGCGGATGCTCGCTGCCGAAATCCTCCGGGCCGACGCCGACGAGCAGCGCGCTGTTTGCGTTTGCGCCGTCGCGGGCGTAACAGCTCATGCCGTTGGTGACGACGCTCTCCGGCTCGCTGGCCGCCGCGACGACCGTGCCGCCCGGACACATGCAGAAGGTGTAAACGCTGCGCCCGCTCGGCAGATGCAGCGCCAGCTTGTAATCCGCCGCGCCGAGCGCCGGGTGCCCGGCCGCCGCGCCGTATTGCGAGACGTTGATGAGGCTTTGGGGATGCTCGATGCGTGCGCCGATGGAGAAGGGCTTCTGCACGAACGTGACGCCGCCCGCCAGAAGCGATTCGAACGTATCGCGGGCGCTGTGGCCGATGGCGAGCACGACGGCTTCGGCGGGCAGCTCGTGCCCGCCCTGCGCGTCTTCATAGCGAATGGCGGCGACGCGGCCGTTCTTGTGCAGCACCTCCGTCAGGCGCGCGCCGAAGCGCACTTCGCCGCCCAATTCGAGAATCCGCATGCGCATGGCCTTGACCACGCCGCAGAGCTTGTCCGTGCCGATGTGCGGCTTTGCGTCGATCAGGATGTCATGCGGCGCGCCGAAGCGCACGAAGGTGCGCAGGATGTGCTCGCCGCGCGGATCCTTCGTGCCGGTGTTGAGCTTTCCATCGGAAAACGTGCCTGCGCCGCCCTCGCCGAACTGCACGTTGGAAGCGGGGGAAAACGCCTCCGCGCCGCGCGACCAGTAAGCGCGAACGTCGCGGGTGCGCGTATCGACGTCCTGACCGCGTTCGAGCACAATGGGGCGCGCGCCCGCTTCGGCCAGCGTCAGCGCGGCAAACAGACCGGCGGGGCCGAAACCGACGACGACCGGGCGAACGGCGGGCGCGTGAGGGAGCGCCGCCACGGCGGGCGGCGCATAGGGGACGGCCAAACCGCCGACCGCGGGCGCGAGCCGCGCGGCAATCCGCTTTTCATCCTGCGGATTTTTGAGTGTCACATCGAGCGCGACGACGAAGCAGACGTCGTTTTTTTTGCGCGCATCGACGCTCTTTCTGCTGATTTCACAATGCGCGACGGCGCTCTGAGAGACGCCGAGCGCTTTGGCGGCCGCCTGCGCAAGCGATTGGCCGGAATAAGAGAGCGGGAGTTTTATGTTATGGAGTCTGAGCATGGTATTCCTCCGAAAATCAAGCGTTAACCTGCAATCGCCTTCGCGGCGGCCAGCGCGCCGGCAAAGGCGAAGTGTAAATTGTAGCCGCCGCAGGGGCCGTCCACATCGAGCAGCTCGCCGATGATGTGCAGGCCGTCAAACAGGCGGGAAGCCATGGTTGAGGGATCGACGTCCGCGAGGGAAACGCCGCCGCGCGTGACCTGCGCGTTGGCAAAGCCCTGCGTGCCCGTGACGACCAGCGGAAACGCGGAAAGTGCGCCGCAAAGCGCCTGCTTTTCGGATTCCGAAAGGGCTTCAGCGGGCATATCCGGCGAAAGACGCGCTTCCCGAATGACCGTCTGCGCCAGCAGGCGAGGCAAAACGCCGGTCGTCAGCGCCAACAGGGACGCGGGCGCAAGCTGGCGGATGCGCGCATCCAGCCACGGCAGAAGCGATGGGATCTCCGGCAGAAAGTTGACGGCGAGACGAACGCTCCGCCCCTGCGCCAGTGCGGGCGCGGCCTCGCGGGAAAGCTGAAACACGCAGACCCCCGATACGCCGTAATCCGTCAGCAGCAATTCGCCGGTTTCTCGTAAAACGGCTTGATCGTCAATCATCAGGGTCAATTCAGCCTGCGTGCGGATGCCCTTCAGCCCCTTGAGCGCGGGATGACTGCATCGAAGCTGAACCAGCGCGGGATAGAGCGGCGTGATCTCGTGGCCGAGCGCCTGCATCAGACGCGCGCCCGTTCCGTCCGTGCCCATCGACGGCGCGGCGCTTCCGCCCATGGCGGCGACGACGTGCGGCGCAAAAATCCCCGAACCATCCGCAAGCTGCACCGACCAGCCGCCGCGGCGGGATGGGGAGAGCGCGACGACCTCCGTATCCGTCAGCATCGAGACGGCGTAGCGCTCGCAGGCCATGCGCAGCACGTCGAGCACGGCGGAGGCGGCCATCGTGCGGGGATAGACGCGGCCGTCCTCCACGGCGGTCATCAGGCCGAGCGAGGCGAAGAAGGCGGCGACCTCCTCCGGCGGCACGGCGGCATAGACCCGCTCGACGAACGGCACGGCCTTGCCGTAATGCGACGGCTGCATATCCAGATTGGACAGGTTGCAGCGGCCGTTTCCCGTGGCCAGCAGCTTTTTGCCCACGCGCGGCAGGCGCTCGACCACCGTAACGCGCAGCCCCCTGCGGCCAAGCGCGGCCGCGGCGCACAGGCCGCCCGCGCCGCCGCCCAAAATCACGCAATCGGTTTGCATGGAAACATCCTCCAGAGCTTCAATTCGATTTATTATACCATAGACAAAGGGAAAAACACAATGCGCGGCTTGATGTCCGGCGCAAACCGTGATAGACTGAAAAAGCGGCGCCGCGCCGCGCACACATCCGCCTGATTCGGCGGGAAGGGATGAACGACATGCAGACGACGCTTTGCTACATTGAAAAAGACGGACGCACGCTGATGCTCCATCGGGTCAAAAAGAAAAACGACATGAACCGCGATAAATGGCTTGGCGTGGGCGGAAAATTTGAGCCGGGCGAAAGCCCGGAGGAATGTATGCTTCGCGAAGCGAAGGAGGAGACCGGCCTGACGCTGACGCGCTGGGCATATCGCGGGATTGTGACGTTTGTTTCCGGCGATTACTGCGAATACATGCACCTGTTTACCGCCGACGCTTTTGAGGGGGCGCTACGCGAGTGCGACGAAGGCGCGCTGGAATGGGTGGAGACGGACAGGCTGACGGAGCTGCCGATCTGGGCGGGCGACAAGGTTTTTCTGCGCCTGCTGAAAGAAAAAGAGCCGTTCTTCTCGCTAAAGCTGGTTTACGAGGAAGAACGGCTTGCAAGGGCTGTCTTAAACGGCAAAGAAATTTAACGCGGCCTGCGGTTTGCGCCGCCGGGGCGCTGGGCGGAACGGCCGCCGCTCTTTTGCGCGGGACGACCGGCGGGTGTGCCGTGCGCGGGCGCGCTTTTGCCGACGGGCTTTGCGCCGACGCGGCCGCCTGCGCGCGGGGACGACTTGGGCGCG
>UQNM01000087.1 GCA_900542395.1 uncultured Eubacteriales bacterium | reverse complement strand
GCGGATTCGGGTCTTTCACCCTTTAGAAACGTGCGCCGCCGGGCGCACTCATAAAGGGCTGCCGCATGAAGGCCGATATGGCCTTCTGCGGCAGCCCTTTGCAATACATTCGCTTCCCCGCGTTAAAACGAAAGCGTTTCCAGCACGCCCAACACGTCGAGCACCTGCTCGCGCCGCACCCGTTCGCTCGGCACATTCCGCTCGGCGCATTGAACGAAATGCGTCAACTCGCGCAAAAACCATCCGCTCGGCGGCAGATTGATTCCGCAGGGCACCTTGATCTCGTCTTCCACGTCGAATCGGGTCACCTGCCCATCCGCGCCGTAGCCGGTCAGCCCCTTGTCGTCGCAGACGACCATGCCGTGTTCAAAATACACGCGCCATCTGGCGGTAAACGGTATGCAGGCGTTGAACCACGCCGCCTCCGCGCTGACCGTCATGCCGTTTTGATACCCGTAGCGTATCCGATACTGATCGCAGATCTCGCTGTCCTTTCGGCGGCAGGCCGTGTAATCCACGCTGTCCGGTTTCCCGAATACGCTGACAATCACATCCAGATCATGCACGTGCAGATCGAACGGCAAAAGGCCGCTCTTGTCCCGGTCGAACAGCCAATTTCCCTCGCTCCATGCCGGCCGCTGGGACAGCCGCTCAAAGCAGGCGTCCAGCGGCTGTCCGTAAAGCCTCTCGTCCACGATGCGGTGGAGCTGCTCCACCTCGCGCGTAAACTGCAAAACCTGCGCCACATAGAGCTGCACGCCGTTCGCCTGCGCGGCGTCAAACATCTCCTGCGCATCCTTCACGTGCAGCGCAATCGGCTTTTCGCAGATCACCGGCTTTTTGCAGGCCAGCGCCTCCAGCACAATCGCCTTGTGCAGGTAGGTCGGCACGCACACGTCAAACAGATCGATCTGTTCCCGGCGATTCGCCTCGTCCACGCAGGTATACAGCGGCAAGCCCCACTGCTCCGCGTGCGCGCGGTCTCTCTCGCCCCGGCCGACAAGCGCGACGACCTGCGCCCCTTCGATGTGCCGGTAGTTCATATAGTGGCACGTTCCCATTCCGCCTGCGCCAACCAACGCAATTCTCACCTTGTATCTCCTTTACAGTTCAAATCCGTTCGCCGTCAAATACGCCGCGCTGTCCGCCACAGCCTGATCGACCGCGGCCAGACTGCCCGCGCCTTCCGGCGTAAACTCGATTTCGATGCTCAGCGGGCTGTCGTTTCCGGCCGCCTTCAATTCCTCAAAAATCGCCGGGAAATCAATATGCCCCTTGCCAAGCGCCGGGAAATCCCACACGTCGTCCCGGCCGCCCTTATCCTTGATGTGGATATACGCCGTTTCCGCCAGGCAGGTTTTCAAATCCTGCACGGGGTTCACGCCGCCGTAAAAAATCACGTTTGCCGTATCGTAGTTCAGCTTCACGCGGGCGCTTCCGATTTTGCGGACAATGCGCGCCAGCTTTTCTCCCGTGCCATGTTCCTTGCCGTGCGTTTCCAGCACGAGAATCAGGTTGTTTTCCTCCAGCATCGGAATCAGCGACGCGACGCGGCGAGCCACCTCGTCGTCGTCCGCCACGGCCTTGTTGGCCAGATGCGCCTCCCCGACGGAGGAAACGATATACTGACACCCGAAAAACGCCGCCAGCCGAATGTTCTTCTCAAAATCGGGGATGCGTTCCGGGTCCATCAAATTGCAGTGGCCGCTCATGGCGAACGGAATCAACTCGTTTTGGCGAAGCAGATCCTGAATGGCGAGCAGCCGTTCAAAGGGCATATCCGGAAAAACATGCTCCGTCCAGCCCTTCGTCGCCGTCAGCTCGATATAGCGGAAGCCCGCCTTGCGAATGCCCGCGACCGCCTCCTCGATGGTGTAGCCATGGTAGCAGTTGGAATTCACAGCGATGATGCGCTTCATGCCGCGTCCCTCCTCGATCAAATTTCGCTCGTTTTCACCCTGCGCCCCGTTTCGGAGGATTCAATCGCCGCGAAAACCGCGCGCATCGCCGTCAATACGCTCTGCGCATCGATGCCCTGCACGGCGGGATTCTTCAGGCTTTCCACAAACAGGTCGATCACGCCGGATTTGGTCTGGTTGTCGTTGGTCTGGATGGCGTCCACATCGTAGCAGACGCGAGCGCCGTCCTTCTTTTCCAAAATGAGCGTGTGTGCCGGATCGTCATAGATGCGCAGCACGCCCTTCGTGCCGTTGATGACCGTGGAATTATCCTCCGGGCCGTAATTCGTCCACGAAGCGGTCATCGTGCCGACCGCGCCGCCGTCCATGCGATAGATGCAGAAGGCGTTGTCGTCCACCGTGATGGGGCTGCCGTCGGAAAATTTCTTATCGAGCGTGCAGAGCTGCGCTTCCACCTCTTCAACCGTCTGCCCGATCAAATACTGGATGAGATCCGTTTTATGCACGCCCAGATCCGCCATCGCGCCCATCGCGGCACGCTTCTTGTCAAAGAACCACGTGCTCTGACCCGGATCAATGCTCCACGTTTCGGGGCCGCCGTGGCGGAAGGCCGTCGCAAACGTGATGACGCTGCCGATTTCGCCCTGCTCGATCAATTCGCGCGCCTTGACGTGCGCGCCGGCCAGGCGCTGATTCTGGTCGATCATCAGCTTTTTGCCGCTCTTCTTCGCCGCCTCGACCATGCGCTCGCAATCCGCCAGCGTCGTCGCCATCGGCTTTTCGCACAGCACATGCTTGCCCGCCTCCAGCGCCGCAACCGCAATCTGCGCGTGGCTGGCGTTCGCCGAGCAGACGCTCACCGCGTCCACGTTCGGGTCGGCCAGCAGAGCTTCCACACTGTCGTAGGCCTTTCCGCCGTAACGCTCCGCCAGCTCCTGCGCGCGCGCCGCATTCAAATCATAAAACGCGGTGAGCTGCGCGTCGGGGTTGTCGGCATATTCGGGAATGTGACGAACCTGCGCAATTTTGCCGCAGCCAATGATACCGATATGAAACATGTCTTTTTCCTCCCTTAGCTCGCCTTTTCCTTCTTTTGCAGCAGCACGGCGCCAATGACGATGATGCCCTTGAACGCCTCGCGCAGGAACGGAGGCACGCCGATGAGGTTCAGCAGGTTGTTCATCACGGCCAGAATCAGCATACCCAGCACGGAACCGATCACCGAGCCGCGTCCGCCGCTCATGCTCGTGCCGCCGATGATGACCGCCGCAATCGCGTCCATTTCGTATCCGCTGCCCGCGTTGGCGTAGTCCATGCTGCCGATACGGGCAATCTGTGATGCCGCCTGTCACCGCGACCAGCGCGCCCATCAGCGCGTAGACGCGGCGCTTGACCGCGCGCACGTTCACGCCGCTGAGTTTGCTGGTGCGTTCGTTCGAGCCGATGGCGAACACCTGACGGCCAAACGCCGTATGCTTGCTGACCACGTGCAGGATCACCGCCAGCGCGAGCCAGTACAGGATCGGCAGGATGATCTCGCCGCCGATGCGCGCGTTGGCAATCTTCAAAAACGCTTTGGGCACGGTGGGCGACGCTTTCTGCATGCACTGCTGCGTCACGCTGCGGCAGATCTTCATCATGCCGAGCGTCGCGATGAACGGCGGCATGCCGAAATGCGCAACCAGAACGCCCGTGCATTCGCCCAGCAGCACGCCGAGCAGAATACCGATGGCGATGGCGATGATATACGCCGGAATACCGGTGATACCCAGACCGGCCAGCAGACCGGCGGGGCCGCCGTCGATCAGCGACATGACGACCGCGCCGATCGCCACCATCGTCGAGCCGACCGCCAGATCAATGCCGCCCGAAATGATGACGAACGTCATGCCCAGCGCGATGATGCCCACGCCCGCGTTGTTGCGCAGGATGTTGATCCAGTTTCGGGAAAACGCCGCAAACCACTCGCCGAAGGACGCATAATCGAACCCCAGCGCGATAATTTGCAAAATCACCATCACCAGAAGCGCGATTCCCGTAGAAAACAGCGGTTTCCGCTTCCAGTTATCGGCGAACCACGCCAGAAAACCTTTTTTGTTGGTCTTTTCCATAGTCGTTTTTTCTCCTTTATCCGCATCAGCCGCCGGTTGCCAGCCGCATGATTTCATGCTCCGTCATCGTTTCTCCGCGCACTTCGCCGACGATTGCGCCGTGATACATCACCAGCGCGCGGTCGCAGACGCGGATCACTTCCTGCGCTTCGGAGGAAAGCACGATCACCGCGACCCCCTCCTTCGCCAGCTTGAGAATGATGTCGTAGATTTCTTCCTTCGCGCCCACGTCAACGCCCTGCGTCGGGTTATCCAAAATGAGCACCTTCGGCTTGCAGCTCAGCCATTTGGCCAGCACGACCTTCTGCTGGTTGCCGCCGGACAGGCTGGTGATCGAGTCGCTCTCTTTGCCCATCTTGATGTGCAGCGCCGCTTTCTCCCGCTCAAACTGCGCCCGCTGCCGCGCGTGGTCGAGCAGGCCATGGCGCATCAGCTCGCGCCATGAAATGATCGTTCCGTTTTCAAGGATCGACATATCCTTGATGATGCCGTTCTCCTTGCGGTTGCGCGGCACATACGCGAGGCCAAGCTGCTTGGCCTGCCAGGTGGACGTGATGCGCACGGGGTTTCCGCAGAGCCTGATTTCCCCCGCGCTGATGGTTTCCGCGCCGAAAACCGCGGAAAACAGCTCGCTTCTGCCGTCTCCGAGCAGACCCGTAACGCCCAAAACCTCGCCCGCATACGCCGTCAGATCCACATTCCGGAAATACGGCTCCTGCGTCACGCCGTGCAGGCTCAGCCGCTCCTCGCCCCGCTGCGCGCCGGTGCCGAGCTTTTCCGTGCGAACGTCATGGCCGACCATGAAGCGCGCCAAATCGGACGTGGTCACATCCTTCACGCTTCCGCTGGCAACCATCACGCCGTCGCGCAGAACCGTGTAGCTGTCGCAGATTTCCATAACCTCCCGCAGCTTATGCGAGATAAAGACGATGCCCACCTTCTGTTCCCGCAGCTGACGCAGGATGGCGAACACCTTTTCGATTTCCGGATCGGTCAGTGACGTCGTCGGCTCGTCCATGATGATCATCTTCGCGTTCATCAGCAGCGCGCGGCTGATTTCCACAATCTGCTTGTACGACGCATCCAGATTGCGCACCATCTCTTTGGGATCGAGCGTCAGCCCCATGCGTTCAAAAACGCGGCGCGTCTCCTCGATCATCCGTTTGTGATCCAGAAGACCGTTCTTCTTTTTCAGTTCACGCCCGATAAACATGTTTTCGTAAATCGGCAGATCATTGATGAGGTTCAGCTCCTGATGGATAAACGCGATGCCCGCATCCAGCGACTGCGCCGGCGAATCGAATTTCCTTTTCTGCCCATCCAGCAGAATCTCGCCCGAGTCCGGCTGCAAAACGCCGCCCAGAATATTCATCAGCGTCGATTTTCCCGCGCCGTTTTCGCCAAGCAGCGCGCAGATTTCGCCCTCGCTCAGCTGAAAGCCCACGGATTTGAGCACTTCGTTGGAACCGAACGATTTGCAGATTCCGTCCATTTTCAGTTTCATGGTTGTCCCCCCGCTTTTGGATATGAAAATGGGCTATGGCTCACGCCATAGCCCCGTTCCCCGCTGCCGCCGCAGGGCGGTCACGGCGAAGAAATTCCATCAATACACGGTGTTGTTCGGATCGATGTATTCGTCCACGTTGCTGCGATCCACGATCGTCGTCGGGATAACCAGAACCGGATCAACCTTTTCGCCCTTCAGCACGGAAACCGCCATATCCACGGCCTCGCGCACCATCAGCGGGCTGTACAGTGCGGAGCAGATGTTGATGTCTTCGTGCTCCTTGATGATCTTGAAGTATTCCTGGCATCCGCCGCCGCCGGTGATGACCTTGATATCGGTGCGGCCGGCGTCTTCGATCGCCTGAAGCACGCCGATGGAGGTTTCGTCATCCAGGCTGTAAACCGCGTCGATCTGCTTGTTCGCCGCGAGGATATCGGTGAAATCCTTCAGGCCGTCTTCACGGGTGAAAGCGGTCGCGTACTCGATCACGTTCATTTCCGGCGCGATCTCCTTGATCGTGTCGGTGAAGCCCTTCATGCGCAGCTCGGAAACGCTGCCGCTGGTCGGAACCGGAAGCGCCACGACGGTGCCGGTGGTGCCGATCTTCTCGACGATGTACTTGGCGGACTCAACGCCCATGCCCTCGTTGTCGCCGGTCACGCGATACACGCCGTCCGCGTCGATGACGATATCGAAGTTCACGACCGTGATACCGGAATCAATCGCGTTCTGAATCGGCACTTCCATGCCTTCCCACTGCGGGAACGCAACGATCGCCTGAGCGCCCCAGGTCATGAGATCGTCCAGTTGGGTGGTCATTTCCTCGGCGTTGTTCGAGGTATAGAGCTTGTAGTCCACTTCGTCCGCCAAGGCGAGGCATTCCTGCTCGGCGTTATAGGCGACGCCCGCAACCCAGCCGTGCGTAACGGCAGGCGCGAGAATGCCGACCTTGTACTTGTCCGCCGCAGAACCCACGGCGCACAGCGCCATGCACAGCACCAGCGCAAGAACCACAGCCAAAATCTTTTTCATACCGTTCTTCCTCCTCAAGAAAGATCTTTCATTTTAGGCGCGGGATGGATTTCGTTCTCTCCGCGTCCTGTTGTCCATATTTTAGCACGGGCTGATTTCCATGTCAATTCAAACTGCTTCATTTTCACAGTTTTGCATAGTTTTTTTACGTTTCCGGTTCCCCCTTCGTTTTGTTTTTGTACACATTCCAATTATATTCAGTCAAATTTCGTGCGTTCTTTTCATTATCTGTTTCATTTTACGCATCCGCATGCTATAATATTCGCAGCATCGGCGCGCAAAAAAGCGTTCGCCATTTAGAAAAACAAGGAGGAATCATGCGATGAAACTGGGTTTTGTCAGCGCCATTCTGGATGGCTGGACCTTTGAAGAAATGATCGATACGGCAAGCGAAATGGGCTTTTCCTGCGTGGAGGTCGCCTGCTGGCCGCAGGGCAGAGCGGAGCGCCGCTACGCGGGCGTCAGCCACATCGACGTAGACAGCCTGAGCGACGAAAAGGCGGCCTACATCCTGAATTACTGTAAGGAAAGAAAGGTTGAAATTTCCTCTCTCGCCTACTATCCCAACACGCTGGACGGCAACCTTGAAAAACGTGCCTGCGTCGTTGAGCATCTGAAAAATGTGATCCGCGCCAGCCACAAGCTGGGCGTCAACATGGTCACGACGTTCATCGGCCGCGACCAGACGAAGTCCGTCGAGCAGAATCTGGCGCTCGTCAAGGAAGTGTGGCCGCCGATCATCGCGCTGGCCGAGGAGCTGGGCGTAAAAATCGCCATCGAAAACTGCCCCATGCTGTTCGGCGAGGATCAGTGGCCGGGAGGCCAGAATCTCATGACCACGCCGCCGATCTGGCGCAGGGTTTTTGAGCTTCTGCCTTCCAAAAACCTCGGCATCAACTATGATCCCTCCCACTTCGTCTGGCAGCAGATCGACTATCTGAAGCCGCTCTATGAATTTAAAGATCGGATCTATCACGTCCACTTCAAGGATATCAAGCTCTTCCCCGAAAAGCTGCGCGAGGTCGGCGTGATGGCCTACCCGCTCGATTTCATGAGCCCGAAACTGCCCGGTCTCGGCGACGTGGATTGGGGCAAGTACGTCTCCGCGCTGACCGATATCGGCTATGACGGATACGCCTGCATCGAGGTGGAGGATCGCGCGTTTGAGGGAAGCCGGGAGCGGATTCTCGATTCCCTGCGCCTGAGCAAGCGCTATATGGAGCAGTTTGTCATCTGACGCATTTGCTCCGCCCATTTTTCGATTCGCCCGCTGAAGTCCGCAACGCACCAAAGGGCATGACGCCGCGGCCGCTGTAAAACAATCAGGCTCCCGGTACCGACCGCTCGGTATCGGGAGCCTGATTGTTTGGCGGGAACGCCTGTCCCGCGCGGGGATTTCATTCGGACGGGCTGTCGCTCAGCCCATCTTTTGGGCTGCCTTGAGATGTTCCTGCGTTGCAGCGACTTATTGAATTTCACGCTTTTTATAAAAGACGACGGACATATACTGTTGCAGTAAAGCTCATCCGGGCACAGATCCTGTCCTTTCGGCCACTCCACGGTATAGCCGTTGACAGATACTGCGCTGAAGTACCCCGGATCCTTCAGGTTTCCGTACCAACTTTCTTTGATATAGGGTTTAACATCGAAGCGGCGCTTCTCTCCGTTATCAAAGGTCACGATGAGCTGGCAGGGACAGCCGTCACACACATTTTGGGGCTGGGGTGGTACGGCAATCAAGTATGGCGATTCATGTGCTTGGAAAGTAATGACAGGATCGGCCCTTTCCAGGCGGGTTCATTTCAAAACGCAGTCTCCCGACCAAATGGAAAATAGGATTTGTAATATGGCCAAAGTATGATAAAATATAGGCAAGGAGGCTGTGCCGTAAGCTGTGTTTGGACCGGAACAATAGATACGGATTTGCGGGCAGACGAATGTGCGCTTCCTTTTTGAAAGGGAGCCCGCGCATGTACGTTATACTAATTCGCAGTTAAAATGCTTAACAGAGCGCATCA
>UQNM01000086.1 GCA_900542395.1 uncultured Eubacteriales bacterium | reverse complement strand
GGAACGCCGAAGGTCTGGCACGGCGCAGCCGTGACTGAGGGAGTCAGGCAGGCGCGTCCGTCATCAGAATATATCCATCATTTCAGATTCGCTCATCTACCGCAAGTCAATAAAAAACGGAGAAGTTCACCGCTTCTCCGATTTTTTTGTGCGCCGAATCAGTCGATTTCCTCCGCATAATAGACGAAATCGAGCGTATTGATCGCCTCGATCATCTCCTGATGGCTGCTGTATTTGGCTCTGTCCTTCTGCCGCACCGTCAGCGAAACGGAATACACGCTCAGGCCGGAATTGATATACGCCGGGTTGGCCTCGATGTCGTCGATCTTCAGGCCGAGGGTGCGCATGGTGGTGATAAAACGCTGCAAATCCTCGCGGTTTTTCAGCTCAAGGTGCACCTCAAAGTGGTTGGAGCGGTTTTTGAGGTCGATTTCGAACGTCGGGAACAGCGCCAGACAGCACATCAGCGCCGCATAGCCGATGACGGAAACCGTATACAGCCCCGCGCCGATGGTCAGGCCGATCACGCCGCAAGCCCAAAGCGCCACCGAGGTCGTCAGCCCCTTGATCTGGTTTTTGGAGCTGTAGAGAATCGAGTTGCTGCTGATGATGGCGATGGCGATCACCGCCGCGGCAGAGACCAGCGGCCCGCCCGCGCGCTCGACACTCTGATCCAGCAGCATGGCCATGGTCGAGGCCAGCGAAACGAGGATAAACGTCCGCTGTCCCGCCGCGTGGCGCTTGCTTGCGCGCTCACAGCCGATCATGGCGGCAAAGACGACGGAAACCGCCACCCGCAGCAGGACGGAATACAGGTTGAGTTCGGTTGCCCAGCTCCCCAGCAGCGATGCAATCGGGTCGTTCATGTTCATGGATGGATGCCTCCTGTCGCACGGCCGCCCTTGAAGCGGCGGTTATGATAATACTGCGCCAAATCATATTGTTCCTGCGCGGCCTGCGTAAACGCCAGCTCCTCCTCGGCGCTGGTTTCCACCGGATCGGGCAGGCGCGCCTCAATCGTCTTCATGCGCTCAATCAGCGTTTCCAGCCTGCTCTTCGGCACGGCGGGCGCGACGCGCGGCGCATCCGGCACATCGTGGCCATACGAGCCGGAAAGGAAGAGCGCCAGCTTGGAGCAGCCCGGCCCGACCAGCTCATAGAGCACGCTGGACGCGAGGATGATGGTTTGCAGCATCTCGCCCATTTCGCCGCCGAGCGTGCGCGCGCCCATCGCCGCCAGACCGATGGCCACGCCGGCCTGCGGAATCAGCGCGAGGCCGAGGTAATTGCGAACCCCCTTGCCCTTTCCGACCGCAAGCGCGCCGAGATACGCGCCCGCATACTTGCCGACGATGCGCCCCGCGAAATACAGAATCCCGACCAGCAGCAGCGGCACACTGCCGCTCGCGCCGAGCGTATCCGTCAGCGCGCCGAGGTTGAAGCTCAGGCCGGAACGCACGAAGAACAGCAGCAGAATCGGCGGGCTCCAATACCCGAGCTGGCGAAACAGCTTTTCGTCCTCCGTCAGGTTGATATACGTCATGCCCATGGACATGCAGCCCAGCAGCGGCGAGACGTCCGCCATCGCGCAGATGCCGCAGAACGCGAACAGCGTCGCAATCGAGACGATCAGCCGGTTATCCGTCGAGCGCTTGCGGAAAAACAGCTTGAGCATCACGCCGAACAGCGCGCCCAGCGCCAGTACGCAGATATTCGCCAGAATCGGGGCGATCACGGTGGAAAGCTGCATGCTGCCGCTCTGCGAAGCCATC
Organism: uncultured Eubacteriales bacterium; assembly: GCA_900542395.1. Classification (GTDB taxonomy): domain Bacteria; phylum Bacillota; class Clostridia; order Christensenellales; family Aristaeellaceae; genus Ventricola. The sequence goes on along the minus strand of UQNM01000086.1, from coordinate 7,005 downwards.
GCCACGGAAATCGCGACGCTGTACAGAATCAGGCCAACCACGTCGTCCAGCGCGACGACCTGCAGGAGCGTATCGACAAAGTCGCCGTGCGCGCCGGTCTGCCGGATCGTCATCATGGTGGAAGCGGGCGCTGTGGCCGAGGCCAGCGCCGAGAGCACGATGGAAAAGCTCAATTCCAGATGCAGCACGCCGTAGACGAGGATGAACACCGCGGCCGAGGCCAGACAGGCTTCCAGCACGGTGATGGCGATCACCTTCGCGCCGTTTCGCCGAAGCACCTCCACCTTGAAAAACTCGCCCGCGCTGAACGCGATGAACGCCAGCGCCACATCCGAAAGAAAATCCGTTCCGTCGATGATGGTCTGCGGAATCACATTCAAGCAGCACGGCCCCATCAAAATGCCCGCCAGAATATAGCCCGTCACATTGGGCAGGCGGAACCGCTTGGTGATTCGCGTCATTGCGAAACCGGCGAACAGCATGGCCGAAATAGAAATAATGACCCGCGCCACCGGCGAGGCCTGCATGGATTCGATCAATTTTTCCCGTTCTCCTTCCCTGTTCGAATTTTACATTGATTTTACATCAATCTAACATAAAATTCAAGCCTTTCATCAAATTTTATGATAAGGCTTCGAAAAAAATCAGCCATTTTAACAATAAAGGAGCTGTCAAGCTAACAACACCGGTATTTCAAGAGTAAAACTAAGTATTTTTGCCCGAAGGTTTCCAAAGGGCGATCGGAAAGCCCTTTGGTGGGGCGATGGGGCAAAGCCCCATATTCCAAAATGCTTAGATACTTGTTTCTTGAAATGTCCGTTTTAAGCTTGACAGCTCCTCAAGCGCCGACGCGCTTTTGAAATTTCAGTCTGCCTCCGGCAGGAATACCTCCGCCGCGGCCGCGCAGAGCCTTCTGGTGATGCGCATGATTCCGTCCTCCCGCGTGGTTTTGCAGCCGTTGGTCATCACGCAGAACACGGTCTGGCTGACCGGCTCGACGTACAGGTTGCAGACGATCCCCTCGTCCGTGCCCTGATGGCCGTACACGCGCCGCCCGTCGAGCAGCGAATCCTTTCGGATGGTGAAAAAGCTGTACGGCGTATCGCTCGTGATGCCCGTCGTTTCCACGCTCTGCTCCTGCCGCATCATCGCAATCGCCTTTTCGCTGAGCACGCGCACGCCGTCCACCGTGCCGTCGCCGCAGATAGCAATGCCCAGCCGCGTCAAATCGCGCGGGCGGATCAGCAGGCTGCCGACCGTCACGCGGTAATGCGTATCCGGCGTGGCGAACGCATCGTATGCCTGACGCAGCAGATAGCTCGGCGCGCGGTAGAGCGACCCGTCCTTGTGGTAGGTGGCGGTGAGATACGTTTCCGCCTCCTCGAGCTGCGTCGCGGTATAGGCCGCGTCGATGCCCAGCGGCGCGAAGAGGTATTCCCGCATGAAGGAGGACACATCCTGCCCGGTGACGGATTCGATGATCGCGCCCGTGACGCCCGCGCCGAAGTTGGAATAGGCGTATTGGCTGCCGGGGCGGACGTCCTTGAAATTGGCCGCCGCCTTTTTATCCAGCGCAATCATGTCGCTGAGCTTGCTGGACAGGCGGGAATACGACGAATTTTCGTTCAGCCCCGACGTGTGGCTCATCAGCATGCGCAGGGTGATCGGCGTATCGGGATAGCGCGGGTTGCCCGCCTCGTAGCCCAGATAGACGCTGATGTCCTCGTCCGGGTCGAGCAGGCCGTCGTCCATCATCCGCATCAGGCCGATGCCCGTGACGAGCTTGGTGACGGAAGCGCAGCGGAAATAGCTCTTTTCCGTCACCGGCACATGGGTCGTCTTCTGCTGCTCGCCGTAATAGCGTTCGTAGACGATCTCGCCCTCCTGCGCCACCAGAAACGCGCCGCCGACCGTCTTGGCATCCCGAAAAATCCGATCCACCTGTTCATCCAGCGTCTGCGCCCCCGCCGCGGCGGCGGCCGACAAAAGCGCCAGCAGCAGGCAGGCGCACCCGATTCTTTTGATCTTTAGGCTCTTTATCTTCTCTATCACCGTTTGCACCGACCGATTCCTCCCGTTATCGCTTTTTGTATGCGGTCTGCGCGCCGCCTCTCCGGGCGGGCGCTCAGCTTGTTGACATAAGCAAACTTGGCTTAAATAGCAAAATCAAGAAATTCATCTATTCTTTCATTTGCGGAAAGGGCTATTCTCCCCCCTTCGGGGGGGAGAATAGCTTTTTTCTATAGTCTGCGCGCCGCCCCTCCGGGCGGGCGCTGTCGGCAAAGCCGACCGAGGCGTTATTATAACACCCGCGCAGGACGCTTGCAAGTCCCGCACGGGTGCGCAATCAATTTTTGATGTATTCCGGGCATGCCGCGCGGATGGTCGCCTCATCCACATTCACGCGGGAAAGGTGCTTGGTCATCACGGCCTGCGCGGCCGCCACGTCCCTGCGCTCAATCGCGTCGCAAATCGCCAGATGGTCACTGATGATCTTCTGATCCTTCACCACCGAGAGCGACAGCGCACGAACGCGGTCAAAGTGAACCATCATGCCCTCCAGCATGCGCACGGTGTTATCCTTATGCGCGATGTGGAAGAGCAGGCGGTGGAACTCGTTATCCAGCTCCATCATATCAAATGTTCCGCTCATCCCCGGCTCTTGGGAAAGCTGCTGAAAGCGGACGTTCTGCCTGAGCTGCGCGAGCGATTCCTCGGTCACGTTTTCGCAGACGATGGAAAGAATCGCGACCTCCAGCACCTCTCTGGCAAAGCGGGCTTCCTCCACCAGCGCGTAATCAATCAGGCTGATTCGGCTGCCCCGCTGCGGCAGAATATCCACCAGCCCATACTGCGCCATGTCCATCAGCGCCTCGCGCACGGGCGTGCGGCTCAGGCCAAGCTGCGCGGCCAGCTCGTTTTCGCTGACCATCGCGCCGGGCTTCAGCTCCATGGAGATGATGTTCTCCTTGAGCATACGCAGCGCATACTCCCTCGCGGTTTCGGCGCAGTGTCTTTCCTCAAGTTTCACGGTTTCTTACCCCAAATACGCCTCAAGCGTCTTTCGAACGGCGCCTTCGCCCGCCAGCTCGGAAACGAACATCTCCTCGATGCGGTCGGCCATGCCGATTGCGGTCAGGTCGCTGCCGAAGATATTCGCGTTGGCGAGAATCGGGCGAATCTGCCCATGATACGTTTCCGGCTTGCCGACCTCAACGCCCGCAAGCTGCGCCTGCAATTCGTCCTTCATCGGGTCGGCGGAGATTTCGATGGCCTTGCCGTCGTCGCCCACGCCGAGCAGGTAGCGCAGCCAGCCCGCAATCGCCAGAGAAAGCGCGGTCAGCTCGTGCAGATCCCGACCCTTCTCCACATAGCTCTTGATCGTCTCGCCGAAGCGGATGCCAACCTTCTGGGAGGTATCCGTCGCGATGCGCTGCGGGCTGTCCGGCATGAAGGGATTCGGCAGGCGCTGCTCGACCACCTCGTCGATAAACGCCTTCGGGCTGAGGATGACCGGATCGACGACGACCGGCAGACCCTCGACGTAGCCCAGCCGCTTGACCAGCTTCACCAGCGTCTCGTCCTTCATCTCTTCGCAGATCAGCGTATAGCCGAGCATGCAGCCGTACACCGCCAGCGCGGTATGCAGCGGGTTGAGGCAGGTCGTGACCTTCATGCGCTCGGTCTTGTTGACGGTCTCGCGGTCGGTCATGTAGACCCCCGCCTTCTCCAGCGGCGGGCGGCCGTTGGGGAAGCGATCCTCCACCACGAGGTACTGCGGGCGCTCCGCGTTGACGAACGGCGCGATATACGTCCGCTTGGAGGTAATCACCGGGGCGATATTCTCGCAGCCGAGCTTCTCCAGCTCCTTGCAGACGGAATCGGCCGGGCGCGGCGTGATCTTGTCGATCATCGACCACGGGAACGCGACCTGCGCCTCGTCGGAGATGTAATCCACAAACGCCTGCGGCACAAAGCCCTTCTTCAGCCACTCGTCCGCCATGGTCAGCACCGCGCCGCGCAGCTTCTCGCCGTTGTGGCTGCAATTATCCATGGAGACGACGGCCAGCGGCGCCTTGCCGTTTTCAAAGCGGTGCAGCAGCATGGCGCAGACAATCGCCATCGCGCCAGTCGCCTTGTCCGGGCCGTTGTCGATATCCGCCTGAACGAACGGGAAGAACGCTCCGGCGGCGTTTTTGAGCGCGTAGCCCTTCTCTGTGATGGTGAAGGAAACCATTTGCAGGCTCGGGTCAGCAAAGACCGCCTTGAGGCGGTTCCATGCCTCCGGCACGCCCGACTGCGCCTTGATGGCCTCGCTCAGCGAGCCGCGCACGCGCTTGTCGGTCGTCGCGTCCGCGTTGAGCGTGACGGCCAGCACGAGGTTGTCATACGGCGTGTAAATCTGATCCACCACGTCGAAATCGAAGGTCTCCACGCAGGTGATGCCGCGATCCATTTCGCCCTTGGCGATCAGCGTATCGGCCAGACCGCCCACGAAGATGCGGAAGATGTTGCCCGCGCCGAAGTGCGCCCAGACCGGGTGCGCCTTTGCCTTTTCAGCCGCCGCCTGAACGTCGTATTCCGGCAGCTTGACGCCGGCGCTCTGCCACGCGGCGGTATCCTTGATTCCTTCAAACGTCAGTTTCATACGCTCATCCCCTCTTCGCGTTCTTGTCGATGGCTTCCCAGAGGCCGTTGAGGTAGGCAATGCCCAGCGCGCGGTCATACAGGCCGTAGCCGGGGCGGCCGATCTCATCCCAAATCATGCGGCCATGATCCGGGCGGATGTAGGTATCCGGGCAGGTCTCATACGCGGCCTTCATAATCTCGTACATATCCAGATCGCCGTCGGAGGACAGGTGGCTGCTCTCGCGGAAGCGGCGGTCGCTGCCCAGATGCTTGATGTTGCGCACATGCAGGCAGCCAATGCGGTTCATCTCGCCGAAGTGGCGAACCATCGCCGGGATATCGTTCTGCACGTTGCTGCCCAGCGAGCCCGTGCACAGGCAGAGCGTGTTGCAGGGGCTGTCGTGCAGCTTCACCATGCGGTCAAAGCCCGCCTGATCGTGCGTGATGCGCGGCAGGCCGAAGATCGGCCAGCCCGGATCGTCCGGATGGCAGGCCATCTTCACGCCAACCTCTTCGCAGGTCGGGATGATGCCGTCGAGGAAATACTTGAAGTTTTCAAACAGCTTTTCCTCGTCCACGCGCTTGTAGAGCTCCAGCACGTGCTCCAGCTCGGCCAGACGGGCGGGCTCCCAGCCCGGCAGGGTGAAGCCGTTGGAATTTTCGGCCGTGCGGCGGACGATCTCCATCGGGGTCATCGCGCCCAGCTCGGCCTCGTCGTAATACAGGCTGTTGGAGCCATCCTCCGGGATGACGCGCGCCAAGTCGGTGCGCAGCCAGTCCAGCACCGGCATGAAGTTGTAGACGATGACCTTCACGCCGTACTTCGCCAGATTGCGGATGGACTTGCAGTAATTCTCGATGTACTGATCGCGCGTGGGCAGGCCGAGCTTGATATCCTCATGCACGTTGACGCTCTCGATGACCTCGCACTCGAGCCCCGCGGCATGCACCTCGTCGATATACGCCTTGATCTCGTCTTCTTCCCAGACCTCGCCCGCGGCCTTGTAGTCAAGCACGCCCATCAGGCCGGTGCAGCCGGGGATCTGCTTGATCTGCTTGAGCGTGATCTTGTCGCTCTGACTGCCATACCAGCGAAACGTCATTTTCATGTTCTTCCGTTCTCCTTTCGGTTCGTTCGGTCTCATGGTACAACGCCTTGTTGTTTACTAGTATTCTAGCACATTTTAGGGGGAATGGCTACCCTATTTTCATTTTTTCCTGTTATCCGACGACTTTTGCGCTCCGGATCAAACAATTCACGCAAAATGAATTGCTTTTCCCGCCGCATCCAGATATACTATACTCATCCTGACGCTATAAATAAGGAGTTGTTGATCCGATGCTGACCCTCTTTCCCAAGTTTAAGACGCGGCTGATCCTGTTTGAAGGGCTGTTTGTCGCGCTGATGGCGGCGCTCTATCTGCTCAAGCCGACGACGAACCCGATTGCGATGATCCTGATGCTGATTGTCGGCTGTCTGTTCATCGCCGCTGCGCAGTACATCAACGCCGCGAACACGCACAGCCGCCAGCTTAACCGGCTGTACAACCAGCTCGACGTGGACGGCTTTTTGAAGGAATACGAGCCGCACCTCCATCAGAACCCGAAGAACCCCAACCTGTATATGATGGTTCGGCTGCACCTGTCCAACGCCTATGCCGCGCAGGGGCGCTTTGACGACGCGATGAAGCTGCTGGTCGCCACGGAGATTCGGGAAGGCAAAAAGCCCGAGCAGGCGCTGATGAGCCGCTTTGCCGTCACCAGCAACCTGTGCTACTGCGCCGAACAGATGGGCGATCTCGACGCGGCGAAAAAATACCTCGACGAGCTGCACGGCTACAAGAAGCAGCTCGAGGCGATTCAGGAGACGAAAAAGCCCAAGCAGCGCATGGCCTTCTCCTGCGAGCTGAACGATCAGTGCATGAAGCTGCTCTCCACCGGCAAATGCGACATTCAGGCGCTCAAAACGCAGGTGCAGCAGAACAACACCCAGCAGCTCCACCGCATCACCACCTCGCTGTGGATTGCGCGCGCCTATCTGGCCGAGCAGAACCGCCGCGAGGCCGAGAACATTCTCCAGCAGATCGTCAAGCTCGCGCCCGATCTCTACCCCGGCCGGGAGGCTGCCCGCCTGCTCGCCGAGCTGCCCGCCAAGGCGGAAGGCTGATTGTTCGTCTCTCCTTTTCAGCGCTCCGCGCCCCTCGCTTTTGCGATTTCGGCGCGGGGCGCTGTTTTTTTGCCGAGAATCGTCTTTTTCTGTAAAAAAGGGGTTGCTTTTTCCCGCTGACCATGATATAATCTTTTTCGCGTTGAGCAATCAAGCACCTTTAGCTCAGTTGGTAGAGCACCTGACTCTTAATCAGGGTGCCCAGGGTT
>UQNM01000085.1 GCA_900542395.1 uncultured Eubacteriales bacterium | reverse complement strand
CGCATATCCGCGCCTGCATGGGCGATCACGCCGCCTGTTCGCGCCGCGCCCGCGCCTGTCTGGCCGCCGCCGCCGCGCTGGCAAAGGCGAACGCCGCCACGCTGCTCGCCGCCACGGATCAGGCGCGCCTTTGGGCGATGACGCAGGCGCTCGTTCAGGCCGTCCTCTCCCGCGACGCGCCGAAGGAGGCCGCGCCCGCCGTCCGCCCCGTCATCACCGACGCGCTCACGCCCAAGGGCGAAATCAGCCTCATCGGCGAAAACGCCCCGCCGCGCGTGATCCGCCTGCTGTTCCATTGGGGCATGGATGGCACGCCCGTCCTGCGCCGGCTGAGCGCCGCCGTTCAGGCCGCCGGTTACAGCGTCGAGGAGCACCTGTGCCCCCTCGTTCCGGGGCGGCTGCTGCACCTGACCATCCCAGCGCTCGCCACGCTCGTCACCACCGGCGAACAGCTTTCCGCCGAACAGAGCTTCGATTTTTCCGCCTGTCTCCCGCAGGGCGCGCTGCTGCGCCATGAATGTGCGCTCGAGCAGGGGCGCGCGGGGATTCAGCTCCACCTGCACCGCGCAAGCGCTGCGCTGGCGCAGGCCAAGCAGCTCCACGACGAGCTGGAATCCTTCTATGTGCCGAATATGGATTTTGAAAAGTGGCAGACGATGCTGGACAAAACGCTGGAGAGCCTGAAAACATGATGAACGAATAAAACCGATCGTTCGCGCAAACAGCCCCCTGCAATCCGGGAAGGCGACAACCCGTTGCAGGGGGCGCATGGCGCGTCCGCCTTTTTTGGCGCAATCTGTTTTTGCTGATTGGATATGCCTTTTGCTTATTCCCACGCCCGGTCGATGCTCACGCCCCGGAAATAATGCATGACGATCTCCTCGGCGGTTTCCCCCGCCTTGGCCATCGCATACGCGCCCCATTGGCTCATGCCCACGCCGTGGCCGTATCCCTTGCCGCTCATCTTCACCCGCCCGTCCTCCACGCGCAGGCTTTCCAGCAGGCAGGAGCGCATCTTGGTTGAACCGATGGCGATCCGGAACGCCGGGGCGGAGACCTCCTGCCCGGAAATCAGCAGCGTTTCGGCGCGGCCGGATTCGCCGCGCCTGCCGACGGCGATGCTTTCCAGCGCATCGACCTTCGCGCCGGAGGCGTTCGCCGCCGCCATCACCTCGTCCGCGGAAAAATCAGCCTGCCAGTGAGCCGCCTCCGCCGGGGCTTCGTCGTTTTCCATGCCCTTGACGCACTGGGTGTAGCCCGGCTCGGCCTTTTCGTAATCCAGCCCCTCCTTGGCGCGCGCCGTCAGCCCGCCGGAATGGGCGTGGAACCACGCATAGGGCAGCTCGCCGCCCGCGTTGAGCACTTCGCCGCGCGTCTCCTTCACCGCCTCGCGGATGCGCGCGTTCACGCCCGCCGCGTCATACGCCTGCGCCTCCTTGATGTCCGTGGAGATATCCGCGCCGTCGTACATGGATTCCTTTTGGGAGACGAATTGCAGCACGAACGTGCGCGCCAGAATCGCCTGCGCCTTGAGCGCCTCCAGCGGCCAATCCCCCGCCATTTCCCCGGCCAGCACGGCGGGCAGATAATCCTCGACGGACAGGGTTTCCAGCGTCTCGCCTTTCACGTCGTAGACCCTGAGCATCGGCACGCCGGATTCGTTTTTGCTCAGCCGCTCCGGCACGAGCTGCGCCGCGCTCGTCCCCTGCGCCCGGCTCGGGGTGCTCTCCGGCTGCGGCAGGGCGGGCTTGTCCCCGCCGCCGCTCTGCGCCGCGCAGCCGAACAGGCACAGGCAGAGCGCGCAGAAAAAAAACAGCCATCCTCGCTTCATATCATCCCTCCGGGGGATAATATGCGCGGGAATGGCTGAGATATGCGCCGGTTGTCGCCCCGGCGGCCTGATTTTAATAGTTCACGTTCCACGTCGAGACATACGCGACAACGCCATCCACCAGAATCATGCAGACGTTCGTGTCGTATTTGAGCAGCGTCGCCTGCTTGCCGCCGGTGTACGTCGCCCTCACCGAGGTCATCCCCTGATCGTAATAGACGTTGATCGTGTTGCTGGCGCTGCCGTAAGCCGCCGCAAGGGTGATCGTCGTGCCGGATTCGGGCGCGCCGGGCACGGCGGGCTTGGGCGTGATATACTGCACCAGCGGCGTCGGGGTGACATAGACGATCTGCGGGGTCGGCGCGGGCGTCACATAGAGGATCTCCGGGGTCGGCGTGACGTAATGGTTGTTAAAGCTGAGGTAGCGGGTCATCATATAGCCGTGACGCGTGCCGACATAGACCTCGCACCACGTCGCGCCGTAGGAGACGACCTTCACCTGCGTGCCGTTCTTGTATTGGCCGAGCGCGCGCGCCCGCTGCGACGGCGTTTCGCGCAGATACAGCACCTGCGTGCTCCTCGGGTTGTTGACGTAGGCCGTGCGGGTCGTCACCGTGCCCGAGCCGCCGCCCGTCGTGCCCATGTTGCTCAGGTATCCGGCGGACATGAAGCCCGTCAGCCCGCCGCCGGTGATCTGATACCAGCCGTTGCCCTTGAGCAGCACGGTCACGCGCGTGCCGGATTTGAGCGAGCCGATGCTGCCGTAGGCGGAGGACGGGCCGCGCCGCACGTTCACCTTGCCGCCGTTTCGCGTGGAGACCGTCGCCGTCGTCGTGCTCTTGATAATCAGCGAATCGTGCATGTAGCCGGTGTACGTCGCGCCGTTCACCGTCGCGCTGACATAGTTCCACTCGTAGGATGCATCCAGAATACTGATGGTCGTTCCGCTGGTCACGCGCGTCACCACCGCGTAATCCAGCGACGGGCCGCGCCGCAGGTTGACATAGCCGCCGTTGGCATAGGCCACCGTGCCGATGCTCCCGCTCTGCGCGAAGGTGAGATAGTTGCCCGCCATGTAGCCGGTCTTTCCATCCATCGTGCGCACGGCGTACCAGCCGGAAGCGCTCTGCCCCTGCACATCCACCCAGGAGCCGCTGTTGTACTTGCCGAGGCTCTGGCTCGAGCTGCTGGGATATTGGCGCAGGTTGAGCCGGCCGCCGCGCACCACCGCAAAATCCGCCGCCAGCGCCAGCGCGGGCAGCGTGAGCAGCAGCGTCAGCGCCGCCAGCAATTTGTTCGTTTTCCTCACTTCATTTCACCAACCCTTTTATCCTGTGCATACAAGACGAACGAGCATGCCGGATTCTTCCTGTTTTTTCCCTGTTTTTCATCTTTTTGTCGATAACGGGTTCAGTATAACATATTCGCGCGGATTTCGCCAGTGTTCCCCGGCGATTGCGGCATTTTATCGCTCATTTTGCGGCGCGCGCCCATTTCCGCTCTTTCCCAGACCCGAAAAGCGTGATACAATAGTCAGCGAACGAAACACAATCTAAAGGGGGCTTACCCATGCATAAGCTGGATCGCAACATGCCCTGCTGGTGCGGCAGCGGCAAAAAATACAAGCATTGCCATTTTGATTTTGACGAGAAGCTCGACGACATGCACCGCCGCGGCGCGGTCGTGCCCACCCACGACATGATTAAGACCGAAGCGCAGATTGCGGGCATCCGCGAGAGCGCGAAGATCAACGTCGCGGTGCTGGATTACGTGGCGGCGCACATCCGCGCGGGCATTTCCACGGCGGAGATCGACCGCTGGGTATACGAGCAGACGACCGCGATGGGCGGTATTCCCGCGCCGCTGAATTACGAGGGCTTCCCCAAGAGCGTCTGCACGTCCATCGACGATCAGGTTTGCCACGGCATCCCCTCCGAGGACGATATCCTCTGCAACGGCGACATCATCAACGTCGATTGCTCGACGATCTACAAGGGCTTCTATTCCGATTCCTCCCGCATGTTCATCATCGGCGAAACCACGCCGGAAAAGAAGAAGCTCGTCGAGGTTGCGCGCGAGTGCGTGATGGCGGGGCTGGAGCAGGTCAAGCCGTGGGGCTTTTTGGGCGACATGGGGCAGGCCGTGCACGATCTGGCGAAGAAGAACGGTTACAGCGTCGTGCGCGACGTGGGCGGCCACGGCGTCGGCGTTCGCTTCCACGAGGAGCCGTGGGTCAGCTACGTCACCAAGCGCGGTCAGGAGATGGTGATGGCGCCGGGGATGATGTTCACCATCGAGCCGATGGTGAACATGGGCACGGACGACATCTACGTTGACGCCGACAACGACTGGACGATCTACACGGAGGACGGCATGCCTTCCGCGCAGTGGGAGATTCAGGTGCTGGTGACGGAAACGGGGCACGAGGTCATTTCGTGGTAAAGAGAGCGCGCCGGCGCGTCGATAAAGCGCGCCTCTCCCCTCAAAAAGCCGCCCGCTAAAAATAGTTCCTTCATAAAGATGCCTTCCAAAAACTGCATCCGTCCGCAAAAAATAGGCTTGACAAAATTCTCACACGGGCGTACAGTATAGAAGAAGTTCAAAACTGAATGGTCTTTGGGGCAGGGTGAAAATCCCTACCGATGGTATAGTCCATGAACCTTCGAGCGATCGGGGGCCGATCTGGTGCGATTCCAGAACCGACGGTGACAGTCCGGATGGGAAAAGACGTTTGTGTTATCCGTTTTTTGCGGCGCGGTCATTTGCCGTTCCGAAATGAAAGGATTTCCCGAGGCCAATTTCTTCTTTGGCTTCGGGAATTTTTTACATTCGGGAGGAAACAACCATGAAACGCAACCAAACCCGCCGCCTCACCCTCGCCGCCATGATGGGCGCAGTCTCCTTCGTGCTGATGTACTTCAGCTTCTCCGTGCCGGTGCTCTCGCCGTTTGCGAGCTTCGACCTTTCCGCCCTGCCGGATCTGATCGGCGGCTTTGTGCTCGGCCCGGTCGGCGCGGTGGAAATCATCGCGGTCAAGGTGCTGCTCAAGCTGGTGTTCAAGGGCACGTCGTCCATGTTCACCGGTGAAATTCAGAAATTCCTGCTCTGCACGGCCTACGCCCTGCCCGCCGTGCTGTATTATCAGAAGCACAGAACCAAGCGCGGCGCGGCCATCGGCCTGCTGCTGGGCACCGTCGCCGGCGTGATCGTCGCGATTCTGACCAACGTGTTCCTGATCTTCCCGGCCTATATGGCGCTCTACGGCATGGATTGGGCGGCGATTGTGCAGATGTGCACCGCCGTGAACCCGTGGATCACCAACGTGCCGACGATGGTGGCGTTTTCCATCGTGCCGTTCAACGTGATCTCCTTCGGCGTGACCTCGATTTTGGCGATGCTGCTGTATAAAAAGATCAGCGTCCCGCTCAAGAAATTCGCCATGATCGGTTGATTTCGCTTCGTTTTATCGAAACAGCTCATCCGTTGAAATCGCTTTCTAATCCCCTAAGCCCAGCGGAGCGCGTTCCCCTCAAGCGTCATCTAAAAATAAAAAACATTTACATTGCAAAGGAGCAAAATCGTATGCAGTTCAGCAAAGAACAGAACCTGACCTTCGAACAGGCCGTCGAGAAAATGTTTGAAAAGCTCGGCGACAGCAAAATCATGGCGCTCGCCAGCGCGGTCGGCACCCACGTGATGGTGCGCAACGTGAGCTGCCTGTTCTACAACAACAAGATCTACTTCAAGACGGATAAGAATTTCCGCAAGACCCAGCAGCTTTTCGAAAACCCGAACGTCGCGCTCTGCTGGAGCGGCGTTCAGGTCGAAGGCGTCGCGGAAAACAAGGGGCTCGTCGTTGACGAGCCGGGGCGCACGTTCGAAACCCTCTATAAGAAATACCTCTGGGGCAGCTACAACAAGTATTCCCACGAGGACACGGAGATTTTGATCGAGGTCACGCCGAAGTTTGTGGAAATCTGGGATACCAGTCTGGATAACTACGCCTATCAGCTTTTCATTGATTTTGAAAAGCAGGAGGTCGTCTTTAAGCCGTATGACGAGCGGTAAGGCGGGCTGAAAAAGCATATACGCAAGGGGTCTGTTGCCGAATCGTTTTTCTGCAGCAGACCCCTTGTCCTATCTTCCTTCGGCCGCGCGTTTTGTCAGCGCAGCGCCAAACCGTTTCGATCCGTCTTTTCCAGCACATCAAACGGAACCAGAACGGGCTCGCCGGACGGTTCCTGCGGACGGATATCGGTGCCATTGCTGAACACCATGAAACGTCCGTCCGGCATCGGGCAGACGCTGAAACCGTAATCCCCATGATAATAGAACCTTCGCACATCCGTCGATACTTCCCGCATATCCTGATCCAGTTCCATGACAAACACGTTGTATTGATCGCGCGAAACCGCAACGCCATGCCCAAAGATCATCAGCCGGCCGCTGTCCGGTTGAAAAGCGAAGCCGCAGGAAAGCACCAGTCTGTCCGCAGACAACGTGCGGCTGAGCAGCACGTTGCCGTCCGCATCCACACGTTCGATGTGAATGGGGCTGTATTTCTTTCCACTTTCCTTTTGGAGGACATAGAGATATCCGTCCCCCGGCCAACGTATCCCGATATAATGCCGATATTCGCGTTGCCAAAGGACGTCCCCGTTCCTTAGCGCATAAACGGTAGATACGCCGTCACCTCCGGCGTAGCGTCGGCTGTTCACCACATACAGCGTATCGTCCTTTGCCCTTAAAACCGACATGACAGCGCTTTCCGGCTCAAACCGATAGGTTTGCAGCGGCGTTCCGTCATACCGGTAGATTTGCATCATGCCGGTTTCCCTTTTATAGACGGAAAACGCATCGCCAAGCACCGTGATCTCTGTGCGCTCTCCGTAATCCGGAATCGCCGCGATTCGCTCCACGCCCGCGTCCGTCCAGCGATACACCGCAGCCGTGACCGCGCGGTCTGCTCCTTCTTCGCCCTCCCGCAAAACGGTCTGCGCAATCACATAACATTCGCCGCCAACCGGCATAAATTCGAGGGGACTCCAACTCTGATCGACTGCGACCTCATACGGCAGATCGCGATACACGCTGCCGCCGCGCATCCATTCGAAATGCCAAAAATATCCGTCGCCGACCGTGCCCACCCGGTCGCTCCATGTTTTGAAAAACATATCGCCGTTTTCCAAAATCGGATTCGGCGCAAAAACCGCAAACCCGTTGGTCTTCACCGCATAAGCAGAAAAATCCTCGGCCAGCGCCGCGTGCGCAAAGGCAAGCAGCGCCATCAACAGCAGCATCGCTCGTTTCATTCCGTTCTTCCTCCCGTTTTTTTCTTCCCTTTTCAGGAACATTCTTTATACTAATTCGCAGTTAAAATGCTTAACAGAGCGCATCAGATTTTTTGTTCTGACGAAGCCAAGTGAAGTGAGGCGTACTGGAGGTACGTTGAACGGAACGAGGCAAAGTCAGAGCGAAAAAGATGGTGCGCGGATTAAGCCATTTTAACAAGAATTAGTATTATTCGACGTTCTCAAAGAAATCCCCGCCGACGGTATCCGGCCCGACGGTCGTATAGACGAGCGAAAATTTGGCGTTGCCCGTCTTGCCCTCGTCGGTGACGACATAGCTCGTCTTTTGCTGGGTGACGTGCAGCAGGAAGGCCTCCTGCGCGAGCTGTTCGCCCGTCTTGCCGCCCATGGCGGACAGCGGCACGTTCCAATCCATGCGGATCACGTTCTCCTCGCCCATGTGCAGATAGAGCTTTTTGACCGTCCACGCGCCGTATGTCTCGCAGAGCGCGGGGAGCACGGAGGGATTCGCCGCGTTCTCCACGCAGTAAACGCTCGCGTCGGCGGTGACCTTGTGCGCGCCGTGGCCGTATTCGCCGCCCCTGTCGTGGGTCACGACCACGTCCGGCTTATACCGGCGAATCAACCCCATGACGTATTTGCGCACCCTTTCCCTGCCCCATTGGTCGTATATCACGGCCATGTTGGTGGAATATGTGTCGCCGAACGGGCCGATCACGGGGTATTGGCGAACGCCTATGTGCCACAGGCCGTTGAGCAGCTCGCTCCGCCGCGCCGCGCTTGCACTGCTCATGTAAGCCACGACGACGCTTTTCTCCCGCTCGACCGCATAGGTCGGAATCGTGCCGCCGAAGAAAATCAGCTCGTCGTCCGGGTGCGTCGCCAGCACGAGCAGATCGGCCTTTTCGGCCGTCGGCTGCCAGCGCTGCACCCAGTCCGGCAGCTCGCCCTCGCCGAAGACGAAGACCTCGTTGCATTTGAGCCGCGTGGTCACGCCCGAGTTTTCCACAATGCGGAAATGGCGCTGTCCGTTCAGCTCGACCAGCGCGTGCATGTAATCCGTACCGCCCTCGGCGACGACCCGCCATTTGCCGTCCACGCGCTCTTCCACCGCCCACGACTGTGGCATTTCGGTAAAGCAGACGTACAGATAGCCCGCCGTTTCGCCCTCCGGCAGTTCAAATTCCAGATACGGCCTTCTGACCCGTTCGCTGCGCCACGCCGTCGTATAATCGCCGTCGTGCGCGGCCGTGGTCTTGACCTTTCCGGAGGTGATGACGCAATCCGCCGTCAGCGCCTTGGCCTCCTGCGCCAGCGCGCGCATGGGCGTGAGCAGGAGCGCCAGCGCCAGCAAAGCTCGCACAATTTTCATCGTCCGTCCCCCGCTCACAGCTTGAGCGCCGCGATGGCCTCTTCGCCGTCCATCTCGCCCGTCTCCGCAAAGCCAGACGACGTGAACAGCTTCCTGAGCCGCTGGTTGTCCGGATCATAGGACAGCCAGCAGTATTCCGCCTCTCCGAAAGGCTTGGTGCGGACGTATTCGACGACCTTTTCAATCGCCAGCCTGCCGTAGCCGCGCCCCTGCCAGCGCTCATCGATCATCAGCCGCCAGATGCAGTAATTGCCGCGGGAAATTTCCGGGTTTTCCTCGCCCGGCAGGTCGCCGTAGCCGATCATCGCAAAGCCGACGAAGGCCGCGCCGTCGCAAAGCGCAAACGGCAT
>UQNM01000084.1 GCA_900542395.1 uncultured Eubacteriales bacterium | reverse complement strand
TTTCATTTGCGGAAAGGGCTATTCTCCCCCCCCCCTTCGGGGGGGGAGAATAGCTTTTTGTCTACAGTCTGGAACCGGGAGAAAATTTTTCGGATTTTGGACATTTTGCGGCAAAAATCAGTCTGCCTTGGCGTAGCCCACCCGCACGACGATGCCCTGCGCGAAATCGCCGAATTTTTCGCCGAACAGGTTGATGCCGCCGACGTGCGCCGCGTCCGCGTGGATACCGATGCGCAGGGGGATGTACTCCAGCGCGTCGAGCTGCAAATTCGCGACGGTGACGCTTGAAAGCGGCTCGCCGTCGAGCGTGCAGCCGAGGCTGTCGATGCGCCACGTTTTGAGCAGGCCGTATTGGGACGACGTGTCGCTCCACCACGACGGGTTGAAGCGCCCGCGCCGCGCGCCGTAATCGCCGGGGCTTGTCCACACGCCCAGCTCCCGCGCGCCGAGGCCGACGTAAATATCGCTCTTGAAATCCTCGCGGTACATCGGCGCGTTGGAGGAAATCTCCATCGAAATTTCCAGCCACTCCACCTGCTTGGGGTCGATTTCGCCCAGCGAGAAACGGTATTCGACCTCGCCGGATTCAAACCACATGAGCTGCGCGGCGAAACGATCCGGGTGGTAGAACGTGCGCGGCGCGTTGCTTTCGCCGATCCACGCATGTTCGGAGACGAGGCCGCACTCGGGGCGGATTTCCCGCGCGCAGGCATAGCTGCCCAGCGGCAGCTTGAGGGTCAGGGCGCTCACGCCGTCCTGCGTCTCGGGCACGAGATGCAGGCTGACCGAGTCGATGCGCCGGGAGCAGAGCTTCATCGCCCCGCGAATCCCCGGCTGAATCTCCGTGGAAATCAGCCCGGCCTCCTCGAGCTGGCGCACGTTCAGCGCCGCGGTGGAAACCGGCATGCTCAGCGCCTCCGCCAGCTCGTTGACGTTCATGGAGCGGGAGGCCAGCAGGCCGATCATCTTCACCCGCAACGGCGAAGAAAGCGCCTTGGCGACCTGACACAGGCGCTCGATTTGGCTTAAAGAAAAGCTGATGTGTTTGCTTTCGTCCGCATGAAGTGACACGAAACGGACACCTCCCTGTTGTTTAATGAGCGCGAAGAAGGGACGCAAACCCCATGCGCCCCGAACTCAAGACGATTCATTATACAGCATAATTGAAACAAATACAAGTAGGTTTTTTGTCAATCTACGCAAAAATGCACAAAAAACGCCTTCTTCTCAACGTGTGGGAAGAAGGACGGAAGGGATCAATACTCGGCCTTCACGAAAGCCTTGAATGCGTCGATGGAACGGACGACCTTTTCCGTATCCGTGCAGAACGCGATGCGGAAGTAACCCGGCAGGCCGAAGGAATCGCTCGGCACGAGGATCAGGCCGTAGGGCAGCGCCTTTCGGCTGAACGCGGCCGCGTCGCGCTCCAGCGCCTTGGGGAAGAGGTAGAACGTGCCGCCCGGCCGCACGACGTCAAAGCCCAGCGCCGTCAGCGCGTCGTAGAGGAGATTCATGTTCGTCTCATACACGGAGAGGTCGCTGGTCAGGTCACAGCAATCCGCCGCCGCCAACTGGATGACCGAGGACGGGCAGTTGTGGCCGATGCCGCGCGAAATCTGGCCGCACATGTTGACCAGCATGGCGGAAACGCCGCTCTCCGGGTTTACGGCCACATAGCCGATGCGCTCGCCGGGAATCGACAGGCTCTTGGAGAAGGAATAGCAGGAGATCGTGCGCGGGTAGAACCGCGACGCATACGGAACCTCCCGGCCGTCGAAGGCGATTTCGCGATACGGCTCGTCGGAGATCAGCCAGATGTCGTGGCCGAACGCCTTTTCCTTTTGCAGCAGCAGCGCCGCCATCCGGCGGAGCGTTTCGGCGGAATAGACCGCGCCGGAGGGGTTGTTCGGCGTGTTGATGAGCACGGCCTGCACGGCGGGGGTCAGCATCCGCTCAAACGCATCGAAATTGATCTGGAAGGTCTGCGTGTCGGCGGGCACGACGCGCAGCGTCAGCCCCGCGCCCGCCGTGTAGGGGCGATACTCCGGGAAGAACGGCGCGAAGGTCAGAATTTCGTCTCCGGGCTGGGTCACCAGCCGGAAAGCGTGCGCCAGCGCGCCCGCCGCGCCGCTGGTCATAAAAATATCGTCCATCGTGTAGCGCATGCCGAACCGGCGGTTGAGCGACGCGGCAATCTTTTCGCGCGCGGCGGGGATGCCCAGACTCGGGCTGTACCCGTGCACGAGCATCGGGTCGCCGCTGTCCAGCAGCGCCTTGACGCGCGCGTTGAACGCCTCCGGCACGGGCACGGACGGGTTGCCCAAGCTGTAATCGAAGATATCCTCCGGTTTCAGGTG
Organism: uncultured Eubacteriales bacterium; assembly: GCA_900542395.1. Classification (GTDB taxonomy): domain Bacteria; phylum Bacillota; class Clostridia; order Christensenellales; family Aristaeellaceae; genus Ventricola. The sequence continues at coordinate 6,549 of UQNM01000084.1, read as the reverse complement.
CGGATGCCGGGTGATATCGTTTGCGTATTCGTTCAGCTCCCGAATCACCGATTTGCTCGAGAGCATGGATTTGTAGGTTTCGTTAATCATATCAATGACCTCGCATTTATTCATTCAGCGCCAGCGCGGCGTCGATTTGCGCCAGCTCCTCGCCGGTCAGCGGCGGCAGGGACAGCGCGGCGACATTTTCGGTGATCTGCTCCGCGCGGCTTGCGCCGATGAGCGCCGAGGTCACGGCCTTGTCGCGCAGCGCCCATTGCAGCGCCAACTGGGAGAGCGTCTCCCCGCGCGCGTCGGCGATTTTGGCCAGCGCGTCAATCGCCGCGTGCAGCCCCGGCGTGAGCATCTCCGCCTTCAGATAGCGCGGGTCGTGGCCGATGCGGCTGTCCGCCGGAATACCGGCCTGATATTTGCCCGTCAGCCGACCGCCCGCCAGCGGGCCGAACGCCATCAGCCCAACGCCTTCGCGCGTCAGCACGTCCGTCAGACCGGCCTCGATTTTGCGGTTGAGCATCGAATAGTTTTCCTGATGAATCAGCATCGGCGTGCCCAGCTCGCGCAGCGTGCGGATCGCAACCTCCGTCTGTTCCGGCGTGTAGCGCGAAATGCCGACGTAAAGCGCCTTGCCGCTGCGCACAATCTGATCGAGCGCGCCCATCGTCTCTTCAATCGGCGTTTCCGGGTCGGGACGGTGGTGGTAGAAGATATCCACATAATCCAGATTCATCCGCCGGAGGCTCTGGTCAAGGCTGGCAATCAGGTATTTCCGGCTGCCCCAGTTGCCGTATGGCCCCGGCCACATATCGTAACCCGCTTTGGTGGAAATCACCAGCTCGTCGCGGTGAGGTTTCCAATCGCGCAGCATGTGAACGCCGAAGTTGCGCTCCGCCTCGCCGTAGGGCGGGCCGTAGTTGTTCGCCAGATCAAAATGCGTGATGCCATGGTCAAACGCCGTGCGCAGGATGGCCTGCTGGGTTTCAAACGGCGTGATGCCGCCGAAGTTGTGCCACAGACCCAGCGAGAGCGCCGGGAGCAGAAGCCCGCTTTTGCCGCATCGGCGGTAGGGCATCGCGTCGTATCGGGTAGGAGAAGGGATGTACGGCATGGAAAGACCTCCCCGGTTGTCAAAATGTTGCCCTCATTGTAGCACAAAAAAAGGAAAAAGAAAAGAAATAAAGAGTGAGCCGGATCATCCGGGCGGGATGTTCCGGTTCACTCTTTGGCTGTAAACCGTATAGGGTGCGCGGTTTAAGATTCATACTAATTCTTGTTAAAATGGCTTAATCCGCGCACCATCTTTTTCGCTCTGACTTTGCCTCGTTCCGTTCAACGTACCTCCAGTACGCCTCACTTCACTTGGCTTCGTCAGAACAAAAAATCTGATGCGCTCTGTTAAGCATTTTAACTGCGAATTAGTATCAGCGATTAGCGCCCCAATAGATCAGCGCCAGCATGCCGGGGCCGGTGTGCGCGCCGATGATCGGGCCGATGTAGGCCGTGCGGATATCCGCATCCGGAAATTCCCTGAGCACGGCCTGCCGGAGCTGCTCCGCGTCCTCCGGGCAGTCGCCGTGGCCGATGACGACCAGCCTGCCCATCTCCGGCAGCCAGCCCTCCTTCATGTGCGCAATCTGCGTGCGGATGGCCTGCTTGCGGCCGCGCGGCTTCTCGGCCACGCGGAGCTTGCCCTCGTCGTCAACATGCAGCAGCGGCTTGATTTGCAGCATCGTGCCGACGGCCGCCGCGGCGGCGGAAACGCGCCCGCCGTGCTTCAAATGATCGAACGAATCGACCGTGAACCAGTGGCAGATTTTGAGGCGGTTTTCCTCGACCCACGCGGCCAGCTCGTCGATGCTCAGGCCTTCCTGCTGCTTGCGCGCGGCCTCGCGGACGAGCATCGCCTGACCGACGGAAGCGCAGAGCGTATCCAGAACGATCAGCTTGCGCGCCGGGTATTCCTCGCGCAGTTCCTCCGCGCACAGATTGGCGGATTGCAGCGTGCCGGACATGCCGGAGGAGAAGCACAGATAGAGAACGTCCTCGCCCGCCTTGAGCGCCTGTTCAAAGCACCTGCGATAGATCATCGGGTTGATCTGCGAGGTGCTGGCAAACTTGCCCGCCCGCTGCTCGGCGTAAAACTGCTCGACGGTCAGGCTGCCGCCGGGGCCGTAGGTGAAGCTCTCTCCGCCCAGCTCGACCTGCATCGGCACATACGCAACCTCGGGCATGCCGCGCATCAGCGCTTCGCTGACGTCGGCGGTCATATCGCTGAATAATTGATAGCCCATGATGGTTCACTCCTTTGTGTCTGCGCCCGCGCGGGCGTGAATCTAGCTTTATTATACGCCCCAAAACAGCGGATGGCTATTCCACAAATGCGTGAAAATGTGGGGTTTATATGTCCTTTTGCGGCTTTCCGGTAATCATCATCGCGTCGCCGAAGGAGAAGAAGCGGTAGCGCTCCTCCACCGCCTGACGATAGACGTCCAGCGCGTTTTCGCGCCCCATCAGCGCGGAAATGAGCATCAGCAGCGTGCTCTGCGGCAGGTGGAAGTTGGTAATCAGCGCGTCCACGGCCTTGATTTTCACGCCGGGGGTGATGAAGATCTGGGTGAAGCCGCTGCCGGGGTGAACGACGCCGTCCTCCGTCGCGACGGTTTCCAGCGTGCGCACGCTCGTCGTGCCGACGCAGACGATGCGGCCGCCGCGCGCCCGCGCGGCGTTGATGGCCTCCGCCTGTTCGGGCGTGACCTCGTAATATTCGCTGTGCATGTGGTGATCGGCCACATCGTCCTCCTTGACGGGGCGGAACGTGCCCAGACCGACGTGCAGCAGCACCGGCACCACGTCGACCCCCTTCTGCCGAATCTTTTCCAGCAGCGCGGGGGTGAAGTGCAGCCCCGCGGTCGGCGCGGCGGCGCTGCCGTCCACCTTGGCGTAGACGGTTTGGTAGCGCGTCTTGTCTTCCAGCTTTTCGTGGATATACGGCGGCAGGGGCATCTGGCCGAGGCGGTCGAGCACATCCTCAAACACGCCCTCGTAGAAGAAGCGCACGGTGCGCCCGCCGTCCTCGCTGATGGTCAGGATTTCCGCGACGAGCTCGCCGTTGCCGAACACGAAGCGCGCGCCGGGCTTGGCCTTTTTGCCGGGCTTGAGGATGACCTCCCAATCCGTCAGGTTCAGCCGACGCAGGAGCAGGAACTCAATCGCGCCGCCGGTGCCTTCCTTCACGCCGTACAGGCGCGCGGGGATGACGCGGGTTTGGTTGATGACCAGCACGTCGCCGGGGTTCAGGTAGTCGATCACATCGCGGAAGATTTTATGCTCGACCGCGCCGGTATCGCGATGGTAGACGAGCAGGCGGCTGCTGTCGCGCGGCTCGACGGGCGTTTGCGCGATCAGCTCCTGCGGCAGGTTATAATCAAAATCACTGGTTTTCATGTTCATTCTCTTTTCTGCAATCTATTGTGCCCGAAGGTTTCCAAAGGGCGATGCGCCAAACAGGCGCCGTAAACGCTCGGAAAGCCCTTTGGTGGGGCGATGGGGCAAAGCCCCATATCCAAAAATGCTTAGATAACGTTTCTTGAAATGTTTGGTTTAAGCTTGACAGTCCCCTTTAATCAAGCAGACTGATCTGTCCCTCCGGCCGGCCGCTTTGCATGGAGGACGGCATCGGGAGCTTCATGTGGTCGTAGGCGGCCTGCGTGCAGATGCGCCCGCGGGGGGTGCGCATGATGAAGCCGAGCTGCATCAGGTACGGCTCGACGACGTCTTCGATGGTCACGGCATCCTCGCCGGTCGTCGCGGCCAGCGTGTCAAGGCCGACCGGACGGCCATCGAATTTCTGCATCATCGTGGTCAGGATCGTCCTGTCCACCCGGTCGAGGCCGAGGTCGTCCACGTCCAGCAGCGTCAGCGCCTCCCGCGCCATCGCCTTGGTGATAACGCCGTCGCCGCGCACCTGCGCGTAGTCGCGCACGCGCTTGAGCAGGCGGTTGACGATTCGCGGCGTGCCGCGGCTTCTGCGCGCGATTTCGCGCACACCGTCCTCCTCCGCCTGAATCCCCAAAACACCGGCGGAGTGGTGCACAATCTGCATCAATTCCTCCGTCGTGTACATTTGCAGGCGGAAGATGATGCCGAAGCGGTCGCGCAGCGGCGCGGAAAGCGAGCCCGCGCGCGTGGTCGCGCCGATCAGCGTGAATTTGGGCAGGTCGAGCCGGATGCTCCGCGCCGACGGCCCCTTGCCGATCATAATATCCAGCGCGTAATCCTCCATCGCGGGGTAGAGCACCTCTTCGACCGCGTGGGACAGGCGGTGGATTTCGTCGATAAACAGCACGTCGCCGCTGGAAAGGTTGGTCAGCAGGCTGGCCAGATCGCCCGCGCGCTCGATGGCCGGGCCGCTGGTCACGCGGATGTTTTGCCCCATCTCGCTGGCGACGATGCCCGCGAGCGTCGTCTTGCCCAGACCCGGCGGGCCGTAGAGCAGAATGTGGTCGAGCGAATCCCGCCGCTGCCGGGCGGCCTGAATGTAGATGTTCAGGCTGTCCTTCACCGCCTGCTGCCCGACGTATTCGCGCAGGGTTTTGGGGCGGAGGCTGCTCTCCTGATCGTCCTCTTCCTCGCGGAAGCCGCTCATCACAAGTCGTTCTTCTTCCATCTTCTTACCTCATGCCGGTTTAAGCGAAGCGATTTTCCTTCGCGTTATAGAAATAGCCGATCTCGCCGAGCTTGGCTTCAAGGGCGGCGCGCGGCGCATCCAGATCGTCGCAGAGCGCGTCGAGCGACGCATATTGATCGCGCAGCTTCGTGTTGACAAAGCTCAGCAGCATCACGGGATCTTCGGGCAGTTTCATGTTCGTTCTGTCTCCTTTTGCGGGCGGATTAAAGGGAGCCGATCTGGCGAAGCGCCAGCATAATCAGCGCATCGACGGTATCCGCCTGATCGCGCACGAGGTTGATGGCGCGCGCCGCCTCGGCGGAGGTGTAGCCCAGCGCCTGCAAAGCCGCCTGCGCCTCCCGCTGCGCGTCGCCGACGACGGGCGAAACCGGTGCGGCGCTCCCGGCGGGGGCAGATACATCCTGCTGCTCGACCTTATCCTTGAGCTCCAGAACGATGCGCTGCGCCGTCTTTTTGCCGATGCCCGGCGCGCGGGAGAGCGCCGCGATATCCCCGGTGACAATCGCCACGGAGAGCTCGCGCACCGGCAGCGCGGAGAGAACGCCCAGCGCCGTTTTCGCGCCCACGCCCGTCACCTGACAGAGCTTTTTGAACATCGCGCGCTCCTGCCGGGAGGCGAAGCCGAACAGCTCCATGGCGTCCTCGCGCACGTTCAGCACGGAATAGCAGCGCCATTTTTCGCCCTTCGCGGGGGCTTCCGCCAGCGTCGCGTTGGAGCAGAGCAGCAAAAAACCGACGCCGCCCGCGCTGATGACCAGCTCGCCCGGCGCCTTGCTTTCGACTGTGCCTTCGATGAAATCAATCATGGTAGCCTCACTTAATTCTGAAATGCTCGCGCCCCGCGCCCGCGTGCGCATGGGTGATGGCGCAGGCCACCGCGTCCGCCGCGTCGTCGGGCTTGGGAATCTCCCGGATGCCCAGCAGCATCCGCACCATCATCTGCACCTGATGCTTATCCGCGCCGCCGTAACCGACGACGGCCTGCTTGATCTGCATCGGCGTGTATTCAAACAGGTTATCCGTGTATTCCTGACAGGCGACCAGCGCCACGCCGCGCGCGCCGCCGACCTGTATGCCCGTCGTCACGTTTTTGGAGAAAAAAAGCTCCTCGAACGCGATTTCGTCGGGCTTGAAGGTTTCCAGCAGGCCGCGCACGCCCGTGTAGATGCAGCGCAGGCGCGTGGGGAAGGTGTCGCGCGGATAGGTGATCAGCGCGCCGTATTGCACCAGCTTCTCCCGATAGCCGTCCGCCTCAATCACGCCCCAGCCCATCGTCGCCAGACCGGGGTCGATGCCCAGTATTCTCAAGAAAAAGTCTCCGCCTTTTGTTTTATCTAATGAAAGCAAAATGTTTCAACCATCAGTTTAACGTATTTTGTGCCGAATGTCAATCAAAGGCGATTCGCTTTGCGGATAAAATGGCCGCGCGACGAACCGAGCGAAACCGACGGGAAAAATTTCCTTGCAAGGTCTTTCTTTTTGGCCGCTTGACGCGAAAAGATGCGGAAATCGGCAAAAAAGAGTGAAAAAGGGGTTGACAGGGCGGGCTGCGTGATGTATAATCATCAACGTGCTTGGGGTCGTAGCTCAGCTGGTCAGAGCGCCACGTTGACATCGTGGAGGTCGTAGGTTCGAGCCCTATCGACCCCACCAAGCTAAGCCGGAGTTAGTCGCCCGGCTGGAAGTCACCTCAAATGGGGTGATTTTTTTTATGCCTTTGGGGGGCGATGGGCGAGAAGAGGCGGGAGTGAATGACAGCCCGGTGGGCTGTCAGAGCCGCCTGACCGAAGCGGCGTCGAGCCGCAAGAAAGAGCCCTATCGACCCCACCAAGCTAAGCCGGAGTTAGTCGCCCGGCTGGAAGTCA
>UQNM01000083.1 GCA_900542395.1 uncultured Eubacteriales bacterium | reverse complement strand
AATTGCTTTCACTAGAACCTGAATCTAGCGCGTCTGCCAATTCCGCCATTCCCGCAAGCCGTTTTGTCTTGCGACGAGGGATATTATACGATACGGCTTGTGAAAAGTCAACCCTTTTTTACAGAAAAATGGGAGGAATGGCCGAAAACGACAATTTGCGCGTAAAAACTTGCAAAATCAGCGCCTGTTTGGTACAATATACGCGATTCTGGCTGCCGCTGCATGCAGGGCAGACCGAGAAGGTTGTTTTCTTTTATGACGCCGCTTTTGCGGCAAAGACTTGTCGGGTATCCTGTGCGAACCCGAACGGAGGATCAAAAATGAATACTCAGCCTCAACAGAAGATCAGTGTGCAGACGCTGACGCAGCTTGCCATCCTCGTGGCGATTGAAGTGGTGATGAAGCTCATCGGCTTGGGCAGCGTGCCGGTCGGGCCGCTGTACATGTCGTTCCTGACCGTGCCGATTGCCATTGGCGCGATTGTCATCGGGCCGCTGGCGAGCATGCTGCTGGGCGGCGTTTTCGGCTTTGTGAGCTTCATGGACGCGATCAAGGGCGCGTCGATTATGACCTCGACGCTGCTGGGCGTGTCGGCCATCCACACGTTTATCCTGTGCTTTGTCACGCGCCTGCTGATGGGTCTGTGCGTCGGGCTGGTCTACGGCGCGATGGCCAAGGCGTGCAAAAACGCCACGGCCAACTGCTTTGTGGCCTCGCTGTCCGCGCCGCTGCTCAACACGCTGTTCTTCATGGGCTATATCGTGCTTGCGTTTTATCATACGGATTACGTCCAGAGCCTTGTGCTGGCCAAGGGCGCGAGCAACCCGCTGATGTTTGTCATTCTGCTGACGGGCATGCAGGGGCTTGTGGAAGCGATTGTCTGCTCGGTTGCGGGCACGGCCATCGGCAGCGCGCTGCTCAAAGTGACGGGCAGGATGAACGGGCATCGCTAAATCTTACGCCGGTTAGGGGATAGAATTATGATCGTTGCAATGGATATTGGAAACACCAATATCAAAGCCGCTGTGTTTGAAGGGAGTCGGCTGGTCAAGCGCTGGCGCTGCGCGACCGACCCGGTGATGACATCGGATCAATATGGCATCATCATGGCGGATCTGTTTCGTTATCACAACCTGAATATACAGGCGGTGGAGGGGATTATGATTTCCTCCGTTGTGCCGACCATCAACTACACCATCGAGCACATGTGCCGGGATTACTTTCATCTCGAGCCGCGGCTGCTCGTGCCCGGCATGAAAACGGGGCTGAACATCCGCTACGAGAACCCGCGCGAGCTGGGCAGCGACCGAATCGCCAACGCGGTGGCGGTCTCCGCGCTCTACGGCGGTCCCGCGATTTTCATTGATTTCGGCACGGCGACGACGTATGGCGTGATCTCCGCCAAGTCGGAATTTCTCGGCGGCGCAATCGGCCCCGGCCTGCGGATGATGAACCGCGCGCTTTCGACGGGCACGGCGAAGCTGCCCTCCATCGAGCTGGTGCTCCCGCCGCAGGTCATCGGCAAGACGACCGTTTCCAATATACAGGCGGGCATTTTGTACGGCTATATCGGCTCGGTGGAGAAAATCATCGAGCAGATGAAGCGCGAGCTGGGCGGAAGCGATATCCGCGTGATTGCGACGGGCGGCATGGCGCATCTGGTCAAGAGCAATTCCGACGTGATTGACGAAATCAATCCGGATTTGACGCTGACCGGCCTGCGCCTGATCTACGAGAGAAACCTGTAAACGTTCATTTGAAGAAAGGACGCACGGAAGCATGGAAAAGATCGTCGTGGGTTTTCTGGGCTGCGGCAACATCGGCTGCGGCGTGTATAAACTGCTGGAAACGTATGGAGCGCAGATCGAAGAAAACGAAGGCGTCGGCTTTGAGGTGCGCAAAATTCTCGTGCGTTCGCTGAACAAGAGCCGCGCGTGGGCGATTCCCTCGGCGCTGCTGACGGATCGCCCGGAGGACGTGCTCGACAACCCGGAAATCGACATGGTGATGGAATTCATGGGTGGTGAGCAGCCGGCGGCTTCCTATATGGTGCGCGCGCTGGAAAACGGCAAATGTGTCATCACGGCCAACAAGATGGCGCTGGCGACGCATTGGACACAGATCGTCCGCGCGGCGAGGGAGCATGCCGCCGGGCTGTATTACGAGGCGAGCGTGTGCGGCGCGGTGCCGATCATTCGGGCGATCAACGGTTCGCTTCAGGCCAACCGGATCAGCTCGGTGATGGGCATCATCAACGGCACGACGAACTATATCCTGACCCGAATGGCCAACGAAGGCGCGGCCTACGCGGACGTGCTGGCCGACGCGCAGCGGCTGGGGCTGGCTGAGCCGGATCCGACCGCGGACGTGGAGGGCTATGACGCGGCCTACAAGCTGAGCATCCTGTCCACGCTGGCGTTTCACCGCCACGTGCCGGTGGAAAACGTGTACCGGGAGGGGATTACGGGCATTACGCCGCTGGACGTGCAATGCGGAAAGGAGTTTGGGCTGACGCTCAAGCTGCTGGCCGTCGCGAAGGAAGAAAACGGCGAGATTCAGGCGCGCGTGCACCCGACGTTTGTGCCGAACAGCCACCCGCTGGCCAACGTGAACGATGCGTTCAACGCCGTGTTCGTCAAGGGGCATGCCTGCGGCGAGATGATGTTCTACGGGCGCGGCGCGGGCGACTTGCCGACGGCCAGCGCGCTGGTATCGGATTTGATTTGCGCGGCGAAGGCCAAGCGGCACGAGCTGCCCGCGGTGAGCGAAGCGCCGTGCCGGATGGCGGAGGACTGGCGCTGCGTGCACTTTGTCCGCATGCGGGCGAAGGATGAACCGGGCGTGTTGTCGCTGATTACGGGCGGCTTCGCGGCGGAGGGCGTCAGCATCGCCTCCATGGTGCAGAAGGGCGAGCGGGATGAAGCGGGCTTTGTCCAGCTGATTTTCCTGACGCATCGAGCGGGAGAGCATGCCGTGCGCCGTGCGCTTGCGAAGATGGATTCCGCGCAGGCGAGCGCCGAAAGCGTGATCCGCGTCGAAGAATAAAAACGACCAATAGAAAAACATCGATGACGCTATGCGATTGCATAGCGTTTTTTCTATGGAAAAGTGCGAAAATTTTGAAGAAGACTGTGAAAATATCAATATGTGCAAGGTGCACAAGAACGGTTCGGAAACCGACGCATAAGAAAAAACGAATGAAATGTTCGAATTTGAAAAAGAGGAAAAGAATTGCAGGAAATCGGCGAAATAGACGCATAAAATATGCCGAAAAAGTTCGAAATGGGAGCAAAATGGAAAAAATATGAAAGAAAGACGAAAAAACAGGGGAAAACGATTCGCACAAACGAAGGGGGCAATCAGCAGACGATGTGGCGGGAATGACTAAAACCTACAAAAAATCGGGCTGAAATAAAGGGGAGAAATCGACCAGCATCCGAATATTTTTTGTGAACTTATTCGATTGCAAAATATACGCCCGACCCGTATAATGAACTCAGTTGTTGAAGCCGATGAACGAAAGATTCGGCTCAAGCTGGTTGTTGTGTGAGCATGAACAAGGGGGATTTTACTATGGCGAGCTTGAAGCTTAACCACATCTACAAGATTTACTCCGGCAACGTGACCGCTGTTTCCGACTTCTGCCTGGATATCGAGGACAAGGAGTTCATCGTTCTGGTCGGTCCTTCCGGCTGCGGCAAGTCCACGACGCTCCGTATGGTCGCGGGTCTTGAAGAAATTTCGGAAGGCGAACTGTACATCGGCGACCGTCTGGTGAACGACGTGGCGCCGAAGGATCGCGATATCGCGATGGTTTTCCAGAACTACGCGCTCTATCCGCACATGACCGTTTATGACAACATGGCGTTCGGCCTGAAGCTGCGCAAGAAGCCGAAGGACGAGATCGACAAGCTCGTTCGCGAGGCCGCGAAGATCCTGGGCATCGAGCAGCTCCTCAACCGCAAGCCGAAGGCGCTCTCCGGCGGCCAGCGTCAGCGCGTCGCGCTGGGGCGCGCGATCGTCCGCGATCCGAAGGTCTTCCTGATGGACGAACCGCTCTCCAATCTGGACGCGAAGCTCCGCGTGCAGATGCGCACCGAGATCACCAAGCTGCATCAGCGCCTGCAGACGACCTTCATCTATGTTACCCATGACCAGACCGAGGCCATGACCATGGGCACCCGCATCGTCGTTATGAAGGACGGCTTCATTCAGCAGGTCGATACCCCGCAGAACCTGTACGATTACCCGGCCAACCTGTTCGTCGGCTCCTTCATCGGCAGCCCGCAGATGAACTTCTTCGACGCGAAGCTCGTCAAGCGCGCGGATGGCGTGTGGGCCGAGTTCGGCGGCAACGCCATCAAGGTGCCGGATGCGAAGGTTCGCAAGCTGGTGGACGAGTCCTACATCGGCAAGGAAGTTGTCATGGGCATCCGTCCGGAGAACATCCACGATGAAGAGCGCTTCCTGTCCGTCGCGGACAACAACCTCGTCGAGGCGAAGGTTGAGGTCGTCGAGCTGATGGGCTCCGAGACCTATCTCTACCTGAAGGTGGACGGCAAGGAGAGCAACGTTGTTGCCCGCGTCGATCCGCGCAGCACGTCCCGCACCGGCGACACCGTGAAGGTTGCCTTCGAGACGAACCGCCTGCATTTCTTCGACAAGGACACCGAGCTGAGCATCCTGAACCGCTAATTCACGGATTATACAACGCCCGCATCGTTTCGATGCGGGCGTTTTTTGTATGTTTTCCATAAAAACACGGTATATTTTGCCAAATTAGGGGAGATATTTTTTCTTAGATATAGATTTTTGCCCGGTTATACGCTATAATGAATTATATTTGTTTTAGCCATTTTGCGCGCTGATGAGAGGAGAAAAGAAGTATGATTCCTGAGAAGCGTTTTTTAAATCAGATTCAACAGGTTTTGGCCCGCCTGATGCAGCCGCTCTGGCTGCTGGATACGGAGGGCACCGTGCTTCTGCCGGAGGAGAACCGCAGCAAGATCAACCTTCCGGAGTTCATGGAGCCGGGCATGCCGGTGGCTTTTGAGGGCAAAACCTTCCTGATGATCGGCATCACGCCGGAGCTGATCCTCTGCGCGGATGCGCAGGGCGCGGCGACGCATGACTGCATCGTGCTCGCGGGCGCGATGGTGCAGTCCATGGGTCGCGGCGAGGCGCCGATCCAGAGTCGCTATGACGTGTATCGCCGCGTGCTGCGCGAGGAGCTGGCCGGTTCTGAGCTGGAAGCGCTGGCGCACGAGCACCAAATCGAGATGAACCGCGAGCGCTGTGTGCTCACCTTCCAGATTCTCCAGACGGAGACGGAAACCGCGTTCAACATGCTCGAAGAGCTTGTGCCGCGCGCGGGCGGCGACCTGCTGGTGGAAATGGATCGCCACACCGTCGTGTTCCTCAAGAGCATGGAGAACGTCGAATCCTTCGACGAACTGTTCCAACTGGCCGAAGCCATCGAGCAGACGCTGCTCGACGAGGCGGGCAAGAGCTGCGTCGTGGGCATCGGCGAGCCGAAGAAGACCTTCCCGGAGATCGGCGAGAGCTATCGCGAATCCCGCCGCGCCGTCGAAGTGGGTCGCATCTTCCTGACCGAGCAGCACATTTATGTGTACCGCAGCCTCGTGCTGGAGCGCTTCCTGATGGATATTCCGCGCGAAATGGGCACGCGCTATCACGGCATCCTGTTCAACCGCAAGACCGCGCGCCTGTTCAACGACGAAATGCTGCATACCATTGAGATGTTCTTCGCGAAGGATCTCAACCTGTCCGATACCGCGCGTCAGCTCTATATCCACCGCAACACGCTGGTGTATCGCCTCGACAAGGTGCAGCGCCAGACCGGTCTGGATCTGCGCAAGTTTGACGACGCCGTGACCTTCAAGATGATGATGCTTCTGGGCAAGAGCGGCAAGGATAAGCCGCGTCCCGTGTATTAAACTGTCCTTGGCCTCGGCTATTCCGCAGGCTGCGCCGGCCAGAAATGGCCGGCTCTTTTTGAATCGAAAGGAATTGTGAACGCGATGAAACGGAAAATTGTCCCCATGATGATCGTCGGCGCGATGCTGACGTCCGCCGTGCCCGCGCAGGCGGCTACGCTTCCGATGTTCAAGCAGAGCGAGACTGTCACCATCAGCAGGGAGGAATACGAAAACTACCAGCGGTATCAGAAGCTGGAAGCGCTGTTTCAGATTGTGGAAGCCTACTATTATGAGGATGTTGACGAGGACGCGATGCTGGAAAGCGCTGCCGCCGGGCTGATGGCCGGCATCGGCGACATATACAGCGTCTATTACACGAAAGAGGAAATGGAAAAGTTCAACGAGGAAACCGAGGGCGTGTACGCCGGGATCGGCTGCCAGCTTCTCGCCGACCCCTCGGATTTGCTGATTACGGTGACGCGCGTGTTCAAGGGCAGCCCGGCCGAAAAGGCGGGGATTCGCGCGGGCGATAAGATCGTCTACGTCAACGACGTGTATTATTCCGCCTATGAGATGCAGGAGGCTGTCAGCATCATGCGCGGAACGCCGGGCGAAAGCGTCAAGGTGACGGTGATGCGCGGTCTGGACACCCTCGATTTCGACGTGGTGCGCGAAAACGTCAACATCAACTACGTCGAATACGAAATTCTGGATGGCAACATCGGCTATGTGATGGTGTTCGACTTCCTGGGCGACGCTTACGAAGGTTTTGCCGAGGCGATTGACGCGTTCAAGGCGGCGAACGTTTCGGGCATGATTATCGACCTGCGCAACAACGGCGGCGGGCTGGTCGATACCTGCGTGAAGATGGCGGATCTGATCCTGCCGGAGGGCGTTGTCGTATCCATGAAGGACAAGGACGGCAACGTGACCGAGGAGAAGATCGACGACGAATATTATGACGTGCCGATGGCCGTGCTGGTCAACGGCTACAGCGCCAGCGCGTCGGAGATCCTCGCGGGCGCGATTCGCGATAACTACGCGGGGCTGCTCGTGGGCACCAAGACCTTCGGCAAGGGCGTTGTGCAAAGCTCTCTGGAATTTGCCGACGGAAGCGGCATGAAGGTCACGACCGCGCGGTATTACACGCCCAGCGGCGAATGCATCCATGAAATCGGCATTGAGCCGGACGTGGAGGTGGAGCTGGACGAGGATGCGGTGACGCGCTACGGCATCAACAACCTGCCGCATGACCACGACGCGCAGCTCCAAAAGGCGATTGAGCTGCTCGGCGGCACGCCGGTGTTGACGACGGCCACGCCGGATGAGGCGGACGCGGCGGAGGAAAAATAATATGCTGCATATCGGCTGTCATCTGTCCTGTGCCAAGGGCTATCTGGCGATGGGCGAACAGGCGCTCGCCCTCGGCGCGGACACGTTTCAGTTTTTTACGCGCAATCCGCGCGGCGGCAGCGTCAAGCCGTTTGATCGGCAGGATGCGGACGCGCTGAACGACTTCCTTGCGGCGCATCGGTTCGCGCCGATTCTCGCGCATGCGCCGTATACGCTCAACGCCTGCGCGGCGGATGCGTCCATCCGCGAATTTGCCGTGCGCACCATGCGGGAGGATTTGGAGCGTCTCGCGCATATCCCCAGCGCGATGCTCAACTTTCATCCGGGCAGCCATGTCAGGCAGGGCGTGGAGATCGGCGTTCGCTACATCGCGGACATGCTGGATGCGGTCATGGCGGAGGAGCCGGTCACGCCGATTCTGCTGGAAACCATGGCGGGCAAGGGAAGCGAGGTCGGGAGCAGCTTTGAGGAACTGCGCCAAATCGTGGACACCGCGCGCGACGGAGATCGGATTGGCGTGTGTCTGGATACCTGCCATGTGTACGACGCGGGCTATGACGTGGTTGGGCGGCTTGACGATGTGCTCGGCGAGTTTGACCGCGTGCTCGGCCTGTCGCGGCTTCGGGCGATTCATTTGAACGACAGCAAGAACCCGATGGGCAGCCGAAAGGATCGCCATGAGCAGATCGGCAAGGGCAGTCTGGGGCTGGACGCAATCGCGGCGATCATCAATCATCCGGCGCTGCGAAACCTGCCGTTCTACCTGGAAACGCCGAACGAGCCGGAGGGGTACGCGCGGGAAATCGCGCTGCTGCGGGGGCTTTACAAAGGAGAATGAACATGCAGACGGTTGGAATCGTTGGCCTGGGCGCGCTGGGCGTGCTGTTCGGTCAGCGGCTGCTTGAAAACGGCGCGGATGTGCGCGTGATTGCAGACGAGGCGCGCGCGGAAAGATATCAAAAGCAGGGCGTTATCTGCAACGGAACGCCCGTGAACTTTCGATATGAAACACCGAAGACGGCAAAGTCCGTCGATCTGATGATCTTTGCAACCAAAGAGAGCGGTTTGCGCGGCGCGATGGAGACCGCATCCGGATTTATCGGAGAAAACACGTTGATGCTCTCTGTGCTCAACGGCGTGAGCAGCGAGGAGACGATTGCCGCGCGCTTTGGCGAACAAAACGTGATTTACTGCACGGCGCAGGGCATGGACGCTGTGAAGGTTGGCAATGCGCTGACCTACGCGCATGCGGGCATGATTGTGCTGGGCGAAAAGCAGCCGGGCGGGATTTCGCCGCGGGTGCAGCAGATCGCCGATTTCCTGAATACGCACGGCGTGACGGCACAGCCGGTCGGCGACATGGTGCGCCGCCAGTGGGGCAAGCTGATGCTCAACGTCGGCATTAACCAGACGGTGATGGTCTTTGAGGGCGATTATGGCACGGTTCAGAAGCCGGGCAAGCCGCGCGAGATCATGCTGGCCGCCATGCGCGAGGTGCAGAAACTTACGGCACTGGAGGGCTATCCCATCAGCAACGCGGAGTTTGACGATTGGGTTAATCTGGCGGATTCGCTGTCGCCTGCGGGCAAGCCGAGTATGCGGCAGGACGGCGAAGCGCACAGAAAGAGCGAGGTCGAGTTATTCGCGGGCACAATCATCCGCCGCGCAGAGAAATTCGGGCTGGATGTGCCGGTGAACCGCTGGCTCTATGATACGGTGAAGCAGATGGAAGCGGGATATTAAAAAGGGCTGTTAAGCTAGCAACACCGATGTTTCAAGAATAAAACTAAGTATTTTTGCCCGAAGGTTTCCAAAGGGCGATCGGAA
>UQNM01000082.1 GCA_900542395.1 uncultured Eubacteriales bacterium | reverse complement strand
GGAAAATTACCCCATCGGCTCGTAGCCGTCGGGGATGGTGACGCCCAGCGCCAGCGCGATCACCGCGCCGAGCGACGCGCCGGCGGATACGCCCAGCGTCGAGCCATCCGCCAGCGGGTTGCGCAGAAGCCCCTGCATCGCCGCGCCGCACAGGGACAGCGACGCGCCGACCAGCGCGACGTTCATCACGCGGGGCAGGCGCACGTTGACGATGATGTTTTTCGCGACGCCCGCGGGTGTGGGCTTCCCCAGCAGCGCGCAGAAAATCGCCGTCAGGGTGTCCTTCGGCGCGACGGAGACGCTGCCGACGCAGACGCACAGCAGCATGGCCGCCAGCAGCGCGAGGATGAAAAGCGCGTAGGTGCGCAGGGAAAAACGATCGGCCATGGAAGCCCTCCATAAACAAAGGCTGTCAAGCTTAAAACGAACATTTCAAGAAACAGTATCTAAGCATTTGGGGATATGGGGCTTTGCCCCATCGCCCCACCAAAGGGCTTTCCGGTCGCCCTTTGGAAACCTTCGGGCAAAAATACTTAGTTTTACTCTTGAAATATCGGTGTTGTTAGTTTGACAGCCTCTTTGCAAAACAAAGGAGGAATAGACCGTGGAATTTGACAGCAGTTTTTTCGATGCGGGGCTTGAGCGGCGCCATACGGACTGCGTGAAGTGGGACGGCATGGCGGACGAGCACCACGACCCGGAGATGATCCCCATGTGGGTGGCGGATATGGATTTTCGCTCCGCGCCCGCCATTGCGGATGCGGTGAAGCGGGTGGCCGAGCAGGGCACGTGGGGCTATACGCTCAGCGGCGAGCAGGATGCGCGGGCGCTGTGCGATTACTGGAAGCGCCGCCACGGGGTCGGCTTTGAGCCGAAGGACGTGCAGATGGGGCCGTGCGTCGTCTCCGAACTGCGGCTCTGCGTCCGCGCGCTGACCGAGCCGGGCGACGGCGTGCTCATCTTCACACCGGTGTACGGCCCGTTTTACGCCTCGATCACCGAAAGCGGCCGCAGGGTGGTGGGCAGCGCGATGCGCCGCGACGAGCGCGGCCGCTACACGCTGAACCTCGCTGACGCGGAGGGCAAGCTGGCCGCCCGCGAGGCCAAGATGGTCATGTTCTGCTCGCCGCATAATCCCTGCGGCCGCGCATGGACGGAGGAAGAGCTTGCGGGGGTCGTCAACCTGTGCTATAAATATGGTGTGCCGCTGGTCTGCGACGAAATCCACGCGGATTTTGTCTACGCGCCGAACGCGCATCACAGCATCCTGAACCTGCCGCACGCGGACGAGCTGGCGGTGATGCTCTGCGCGGCGAGCAAGACGTTCAACGTCGCGGGCTTGCAGCAGGCTTCGCTGGTCTGCAAAAACGAGCGGATGCGCGAGGCGATTGCGAAGGAATCCACGGCCTGCGGCGTGACGAGCGGCAACGTGTTCGCGCTGGCGGCGACGCGCGCGGCGTATACGGATTGCGACGCATGGCTGGACGGGCTGAAGGCGTATCTGGTCGGCAACCGCGACTGCGTGACGGCCTACGCGAAGGCGCATTTCCCGAAGGTGATTGTCACGCCGCTGGAGGCGACCTACCTGATGTGGCTGGATTGCCGCGCGCTGGGGCTCGAGCAGGAGGAGCTGATGCGCCGTCTGCTTGGCGCGCATGTGAAGGTGAACGACGGCCTGTTCTTCGGCGAAGACGGGCGCGGCTTTATCCGCCTGAACATCGGCTGCCCGCGCGCGCAGCTGAACGCGGCGCTGGAGCGCATGAAGGACGTTCTCCGTTAAAAAACGCTTTGTATAAAATCGGCGGGCGCGCCATGGCCGCCCGAAAGCGGTTTTGCAAAATATGTTCGATCGCACATAGAAAGGGGATCTATTCAAATGCAGTACAACGAGAGACTTGACGCCGAACTGAAAGCCCTTGAGGGCGATATGATCGAAACGCTCCAGCGCTGGATTCGCGTGCCGAGCGTTCGCGCGGAGCGCAGCGCCGACAACGCGCCCTTCGGCGAGAACGTCCGCCGCGCGCTGGATACCGCGATGGCGGATTTGAAGCGGCTGGGCATGGAGCCGCGCGACGTGGACGGCTATTGCTGCGATACGGAGATCGGCCAGGGCGACGAGGTGATCGCCGTGCTGAGCCATCTGGACGTCGTGCCGGAGGGCGAAGGCTGGGCGCACGATCCCTACGGCGCAGAGATCATCGACGGCCGCATGATCGGCCGCGGCACCAGCGACGACAAGGGCCCCGGCGTGGCCGCGCTGTTCGCGATGAAGGCGATTATGAACGCGGGGATTCCGCTGCGCCGCCGCTGCCGCCTGATTCTGGGCTGCGACGAGGAATGTGGCATGCAGGATCTGGAATATTACGACCGCAAGATCGGCCTGCCGGAACGCGGCTTCTCCCCGGATGCGAACTTCCCGCTGATTAACACCGAGAAGGGCGGCCTCACGATGAAGCTGCACGCGGCGGTGAGCGACGAGCGCCTGATCGAAATCGCTTCCGGCACGCGCGTGAACGTCGTGCCCAATCAGGCGGTCGCCGTGATTGCGGGCGACTGGCGCGAGGCCGCGGCGGATGCGTTCGACGTGGAGGACGAGGACTGCGCGCTGGAGAGCGAGCTGGTCGGCGGCGACACCCGCCTGACCGTGACCGGCGTGTCCGCGCATGCGTCCGTGCCGGAGAAGGGCAAGAACGCCGCGAAGATGCTCGTGCATGTGCTTGCCAAGCTGGGAATCGGCGGCGCGCCGATCGCGCTGCTGGATGAAGCGGCCGGGCGCGAGTCCGCGGGCGAGGATCTGGGCATCGCGGGCAGCGACAAGGTTTCCGGCGCGCTGACCATCAACCTCGGCCTGCTCTTTGCCAAGGCGGGGAAGATCGACGTGACCTTCGACTGCCGCTACCCGGTGTTCTTCAACCCGGAGACCATCGGCGAGACCGTGCAGCGCCGCCTTGCGCCCGCCGGTTACGCGCTCGATCCGATTCACCCGAGCACGCCGCACCACGTTCCGGAATCCAGCGAGCTGGTCGCCAAGCTGATGGATGTTTACAACACGATCAGCGGCGAAAACGCCAAGCCGTTCGCCATCGGCGGCGGCACCTACGCGCGCCATCTCAAGGAGGGCGTGGCCTACGGCATGCTCTTCCCGGGCGAACTGGAGCTGGAGCATCAGGCCAACGAGAGCATCGACGTGGCGAACTTCGTCAAGGCCGCGCGCATCTATGCCTACGCCATCGTCGCGCTGTGCGCCTGAGCGGGGGGAAAAGACATGTTGTCACATCATGAAGCGCTGACGCGGATCAAGGCGGCGAAGCTCGTCGCCATCCTGCGCCATGTGCCGACGGAAAAGCTCGACGGCGTGGTGGAAGCGCTGATTGCGGGCGGCGTTCGCGTGCTGGAATTCACGTTTGACCACGACCGCGCGGACTGCGTGAAGGAAAACGCCGAAAAAATCCGCCATACGGTGGAAAAATACGGCGGCCGCGTGCTCGTCGGCTGCGGAACGGCGCTGACCGTGCAGGAGGTGGAGGCTGCCGGTGACGCGGGCGCGTGCCTCGTCATCTCCCCGAATGTGGATTACGGCGTGATTCGCCGCACCCGCCAGCTCGGCATGGTCTCCATGCCCGGCGCGCTGACCCCGACGGAGATCGTCGCGGCGCACTGCGCGGGCGCGGACATCGTGAAGCTGTTCCCGGCGGGCACGCTCGGCGTGAGCTATATCAAGGCCGTTCGCGGGCCGCTGGCGTATATCGATATGTCCGCCGTCGGCGGCGTGAAGCCCGAAAACGTCGCGGAGTTTCTGGATGCGGGCGTCTGCGGCTTCGGCGTAGGCGGCCAACTCGTGCTCCCCGACGCGGTGAAGACCGGCGATTTTGCCGCGATTCAGGCGCGCGCGAAGGCGTTTACCGACGCGATTGCCCAATGGGAGGCTGCAAAATGTTCTTGATTATTGATGGGGGAACGACCAACCTGCGCGTGACGCTGCTCAGCGACGAGCGCAAGCCGCTGGACGCCATCGCGCGGGACGGCGGCGTTCGCCACACCGCGGTGGACGGAAACAACGGGCGCCTGAAGGCGGCGCTCGCCGAGTGCATCGGTTCGCTTCTCGCCCGGAACGGGCTGGACGCGGGCGATGTGAAGCGCTGCGTCGCCTACGGCATGATTACCAGCGACATGGGGCTGCTCGAAATTCCGCACGTGCCCGCGCCCGCTTCGGCCGCCGACCTGCGCGACGCGATGCGCGCGCAGAGCTTCCCGGAGATCGCGCCGTTCCCGATTCACTTCATCCCCGGCGTGCGCAACTTCGCCGGGCCGGTCGATCTGGATAATTTCGGCATGATGGATATGATGCGCGGCGAAGAGACGGAGGCCGTCGGCCTGTTCGAGCTCCTTGAGCCGGAAACGAGCGCCATGTTCATTCTGCCGGGCTCTCACAATAAATTCGTCGCCATGAGCGCGGAGGGGAAGATCCTCGGCTGCATGACCTCGATTTCCGGCGAGCTGCTCGACGCGATGACCCATCACACCATTTTGGCCGACGCGGTCGGCGGCGCGTTCGTCTCCCCGGAGGCGTATAACGCCAAAATGGCGATGGAGGGCGCGCGGGCGTGCGCGCAGAGCGGTCTTGGCCGCGCGGCGTTCTCCGGCCGCATCCTCAAAACGCTCGGCAAGCGCAGCCACGCGGAGGTGCAGAGCTATCTGCTCGGCGCGGCGCTGGCGCTCGACGTGCAGGCGATGGAGGCGTTTCTGCCGGATCAGCCGGAGGAAATCCCGATGCCGGATACCGTCATCCCGCTGCACCGGAACCTCGGCGCGGCGCTCGGCATCGCTCCGGATATGAGCGCGCCGCATGAGATCGTCGAGCCGCGCATCTACGTCGCGGGCAAAGCGCCCGTGCAGCAGGCCATGATCGACGTGCTGGAGGCGCTTGGCCACGAGGGCGCGATTGCCGTTCCGCGCGAGCTGTCCGCCCGGATGGGCGTGACCGGCGCGGCGGAGATCGGGCTGTAAACCGATACAATCCGTTTTTTGGCGGGGAGGGGCATATGCCCCTCCTCTTTTGGCATATATCGGGGAAGGGACGAGGGGGGAGCACCATGCGGAGCATGCTGCATATTCAGTGCGCGGTGCGGGGGCTGCTGACGGTCAACGGGCAATTCTGCGGGCCGGTGGACGGCGGCGGGCAGACGTTTCCGGCGGCGCAGGATGCGGAAATCTTCATCGAATACACGCCGCTTGCGCAAAGCGCCGCGCCGCTGGCGCTGGAGCTGGTTTTGGCGGGCGGGGAAATCGTCAGGCTGGAACCCGCGGCGCGCGGCTACGCGCTCCTGTGGCCGGACGGCGTGATTCAGCTTGAACTGCGCCCGGACGCGCCCGGCGAGCCGGAGGCGGGCGAAGCCGAGCAGGCCGCGCAGAGCGTGCTGCTGCGCTATCTGGCGCTGCGTCTGGCGGGCGACGCGGCGGCGGACGCGCTGCTGATGCATCCGGCCGCGGCAAAGGGCTTGCCCGCGTATGACGCGGTGGTGCCGCTTCGGTTTGCGCCGCTGCGCGCGCCGGAGCGGTTTGACGAGCGCGCGGGGTTGGTCGTGCGGCTCGCGCCCAATATCGCGCGGGTGAACGCGGCGCTGGCCGTCACCGTGCCGACGGGGCAGGGAAAGCGGCTGATCGAGCAAATCGAGGTGATGTGAGCCGCCCGAAGTGCCCGTTACCTCAGACAAACATTCAAAAATTTGTAAAAAGGTTCAACTAACATGGAAGGAAAAGGCGAATCCGTGTCGAATCATACGCGAAATAGCCTTTTTGGGCAAGGAACATTTTTTGTTCCCCGATCAAGAGGGAGCGTGTGAAACGTGTTGACGAAATGGATTATTTCCCGGATTCCGAACCATGAAGATGTGAAAAACGAGCGCGTGCGCAGCGCCTACGGCAAGGCGGCGAGCATGGTGGGCATCGGCTGCAACGTGCTGCTCTTTGCGGGCAAGCTGGCTGCCGGTCTGCTCAGCGGCTCGGTTGCGATCATGGCCGACGCGGTGAACAACCTGTCGGATGCTTCCAGCAGCCTGATCAGCCTGCTGGGCTTCAAGCTCGCCGACAGACCCGCCGACGCGGAGCATCCCTACGGCCACGGGCGGTTTGAATACCTCTCCGGCATGACCGTCGCGGTGATGATTCTCGCCATCGGCGTGGAGCTGCTTCGGAGCAGCGTCGGCAAAATCTTTGCGCCCGAGCCGATTGTGTTCAGCTGGGTGAGCGTCGGCGTGCTGGCCGCGTCCATCGTGGTCAAATGCTGGATGGCGGCGTTCAATACGAACATGGGGCGGCGCATCGGCTCGACCACGCTGGAAGCGACGGCCAGCGACAGCCGAAACGACGTGATCACCACCAGCGCGGTGCTGCTGTGCACGATGATCGCGCGGCTGACCGGGCTGGATTTGGACGGCTATGTCGGCGCGGCGGTGGCCGTGTTCATCCTCGTCAGCGGCGTTTCGCTGATTAAGGAAACGCTCAACCCGCTGCTGGGCAACGCGCCGTCGCCGGAGCTGGTCGGCCATATCCGCGAGAAGCTGATGCGCTATCCGGGCGTTTTGGGCGTGCACGATCTGATGATCCACGATTACGGGCCGGGGCGGCAGTTCGCCAGCGTGCATGTGGAGATGTCCGCAAGGCGGGACCCGATTGAAAGCCACGAGGTCATCGACGGCATCGAGCGCGATTTTCTGAAGGACGAGCGGCTGCATCTGGTCGTGCACTATGACCCGGTCGCGACGGACGACCCGCGCGTGCCCGCGCTTCGCGACGCGCTGAGCGACATCTGCGCGAAGATTCACCCCAAAATGACGATTCACGATCTGCGCGTCGTGCAGGGCGCGGCGCATGTGAACGTCGTGTTTGACTGCGTGGTGCCGTATGACTGCCAAATGAGCGAAACGGAGATTCGCCGCCGGATGAACGACGAGCTGGAAAAGGAATATCCGGGCTATACCTGCATCGCTACGCTGGAAAGAAGCTATACCGAATAAGCGGCGCGCCTTTCAGAAAGGAAAAACTCCTTGGAAGGCGCGTTTTCCTTGTTTGTTCATGTTTTTTGGAAAATATGAAATTTTGGCGCGCTCTGTTTCGTCTTATATACAGAAAGGCGGGAAGCGTATGATTCGAAAGATATTTTCGGTGCTTTTTGGGCTTTTGCTTCTGGCTGTTGCGGCGCGCGCGGAGACGGGCGAGGAGATTGCGCTGGCGGCGTACCCCGGCTATGTCGTTGTGTCCAGCGATTCCGGCAACGGCTTTGGCGTGTTTGCGCTGGAAAACGGGAACGAGACTGCGCTGTGCATCGTGGAGGACGGCAGGCTGACGATTGCCAACGAGCGGGCGTTTAAGGCAGGGAAGAATGTAAAGGTTTATGTCGATACGGACGGCGAGTCGCTGTTTGTCAGATGCAACACGGAATATGAATATGTCACGCTGCATGCGGAGTATCGGGCTGAAGGGTGGACCCGATGCGACGTATTGAATCAGGAATCATATGGCAATGGGCGCACGTTGGAGACGATGCTGTTTGAACGGAACGGCATGCTGACGATGACAGCCGAATGCCGCGACGAAAACGATAACCCGATTGGCGAGAGCGAAACGATTCGGATTCCCGTCGGCGAGGATTTTGATTTGTCGCTCGGCGGGATCGACATGCTCAAATTGCCGCTTACGCCGGAAATGTGTGACCGGGAAGAAAGCAATCTGCCGGATGGATTTGCCGAGCCGCTTTTGGCCGACGGCGAAACGCTGATGCAGATGGGCGCTTATCCGGAAAGGCTGATTCTGCTGGTTCGGAAAGCGGATGGCAGCCGATGCGTGCGCGTGTGCGATTGGGCGGATGGCGTCGGGTATAGCAGACAGGACAGCGTGCCCCTCAGCGGCTCGGCAGGGCTGGACATCATTCATGCGGATGCTGACAAAATTTTTGTCAATGAAAATGGTCAGGAATATTTCTTCCGCAAAACGCGGCAGGGAAGATGGCTTCTTGCGGGCTGCATGGGCGGCGTGCTTAACGTAGGCGTAGACTGCGTGTGCGTCAGCGATGGAGGCGGGGCAGGAAAAAATGATGGCTATATCTATGGCAAAAGCGAGCCGCTCGATTTGATGAAAGTCCCCGTCGGGCAATGGCCGACCCGTCAGGAAGAAGCCGTCGCCCGGCTGGATACGGACGTTTACGCCTTCGTAAACAACGACAATCCCAAAGACCGCCTGCATCTGCGCGAGAAGCCGGACAGAAAGGCCAAATCGCTCGGCAAATTCTACAACCGAACGCCGGTGCAGATTCTCTCGTGGAACGGCGACTGGGCGCATGTGCGCATCGGCGCGGGCGACGCGAATCTGGAGGGCTACATGATGACCCGCTATCTGGTGCGCGGCGGCGGAAACCGGGATGTGAGCTGTGTGTTTGAGACGCTGATGGCGGTAGACGCGCTGGGGGACGGCGCGCCGATCTACCGTGTACCGGATGACACCGTGGAGGCGTTTGGGCGATTTCTTGGCGATTATGTCATCGGCGTATACGGTGACGACTGGGTGATCGCGATGACGTGGGATGGCGACGTCGGCTATGTCCGACGCGCGGACTTGTGGGCAGGAAACGGGTAAAAAAACACCCGCCGTGCAATCAAAACGCGGCGGGTGCTGCTTTTTCGGAAGAATTACTTGCTCTCTTTGCCGGCGAAATACTCGTTGAGCGAGGCGACGAGCGCGTTCGCGTCGATGCCGTGCACGAGGCTGGCCTCGGCGATGGACTCGGCGGAGGCATGCGGGCAGTAGAGGCAGTGCATGCCGTAGGACATGAACACCGGAGCAACTTCGGGGTCCATGCGCATCACTTCGGCGATGGACATTTCAGGAGTAATCATCGGGAAATCCCTCTTTCTATCTCGGATTTGATGGGTATAAGCCTTTCACTATCATACACCATCTTGCCCGAACTGGCAAGCAAAAATGCGGAGAAAAGCATTATTGCAGCGTGATGCTGTGCTTCACGCGGTCGCGCTCCTCGGCGCGCTTGGCGTTGTTGAAGCGGTCGAGCGTGCCGACCAGGTAGCCCGTGATGCGGCGGATGCGGTCAAACGGCTGATTCTGATAGTGATACGCCAGCTCGACGTATTCGCCGTCCAGCCGAACGTCAATCGCGTCCGGCTCGCGGCCGTAGAGCTGCTGCCCCCGCGCGATGTAGGCGTTGATTTCTTCCTGCGGACATTCGCCGCCGGTTATATTGACCCTGCACATGGCAAAGACCTCCCCATATCTGGTAGATGATGGGAACATTATACCACCAAATGTTGAATTGTAAAGAGGGAAACTAAACTCCTTCAGTCACGGCTGCGCCGTGCCAGACCTTCGGCGTTTCGCTTGCCTGCCTCCCGCACAGCGGGCGGCA